>JBKPLN010000536.1:0-2871 GCA_046731635.1 Pseudomonadota bacterium
CGCGACTGCTAGGGTTGAAGTAGATCTTCGGGGTAACCATCGGGCGGTGCGATGACCGCTTTTGGCCCAAAGCGGACATTCCTAGCTGCATCGCACATGTCCGCTTTTGGGAGTAAAGCGGACATTGTGGTACTTTGCCACCACACCGCACCTCGCATTTTGCGTAGTAATTTGGTGGGGCAGCTATAAATGGTTTCGGACCACCTGTTGCCAGTAGGCGTTGATCTCGGCCTGTAGCTTGTCGAGCTCTGCCTGAAGTTGGTCGTTGACTGCCAGCTGTTCGGCCATTTCACTTGTTAAGACGCCGGCTTCTTGACGCCTTTGCTCAATCGCCGCCTTGGCGTTAGCCACAACTTCCTTCAGCGCGGCGATTTGGGTTTCCAGTGCCTCGACCCGACGGCCTTCCGGCGAGCCATTTCGCGCGAAATGAAGCGCCACCGCGAGATCGGCATCTGTCATCGAAGTTTCGACCAATGGTCGTGTTCAACGACCTGTGGAAACGAGGGGACCGTCGTTCGCGGCGGCCCCCAAGGCCCTCCGGCCTTTCAGCACAACGACGAGTACACATTTAGATGGTTAACAATTGGTTACTAACGCGCTGCCGCCTCGATAACATGTAACGACGCGCGTCTTCGGACAAGATTCGGTTTAGCGCCATGGCCACCGTGTCATTCCCTAAAAGTCCGGTCACTAGTGCATGTAAGTGTGATATCCGCCCAGGTGTGCTTTCTCCGCTGATCCAGCTTTGCGTCGTGGTTCTGCTTTGTCTTACGGTGCCTGAAACGGCTCAGGCGGAGACTTGCCGGAACACGTCGTTTGAGGGCGCAACCTACATCGCTTGCAGCTTCAACCCAGCCAAGCAGGACCTGCGACTCTTTTGGCGCGGCGCCGATGGCAAGCCTTACCAGACATTTGCGGCATTGGCCCGCGACCTTAAGAGCAAGGGCAAGTCGCTGCAATTTGCCATGAATGGCGGCATGTACCAGCACGATTTTTCGCCGGTCGGCCTCTATGTCGAGAATGGACAGGAACTGACGCGAGCCAATACTGCTACGCTCACCGGCGCTCCGAGCGCGATACCGAACTTTTTCAAAAAGCCGAACGGCGTTTTCTACATCGGCAACGGCGCAGCTGGCATCCTCGAGACGGGACGTTTTCTCGCCGAGAGGCCGGACGCGAATTTCGCCACGCAGTCCGGCCCGATGCTAATCATCGACGGAGCGATCCACCCGGCCTTCATTGTGAATTCAACCGATCGCAAAATGCGGAACGGAGTCGGCGTGACGGGCCCGACCGAGGTGCATTTCGTCATCACCAAAGGCAGGGTGAGCTTTTACGAGTTTGCCCGTTTTTTCCGGCCTCGGCTGCAGGAATGCTCTTTTTCTCGACGGAGGCCTGGCGCCTGGGCTCTATGCGCCGGAGCTCGGCCGCAATGATGCGCCGGGCCATGGCGGCTATGGGTCTATCATCGCAGTGGTGGACTAGGGCCACGACGAATTGCATTGCGGAATGTCCGCATATGACCCAAAGCGGACATCCTGCCATGGCGCGAAAGCGAGCATTTACCTAGGATTGAGCATCGTCGTGAACCCGCCTTAGGGGGCGACATGCAGCGACGCGGTGCAGGTGGACAGTTGGTCAAGGGACGGCGCACGAAAAGCCCCAAGGCTCGCAAAGCGCCGACCGTACAAAAATCCACTACCGACCTGCAGGAACAACTCGACCAGCGTGCCCGTGAGCTTAACGAGGCGCTGCAGCACCAAAGTGCCACCTCAGAGGTGCTGCGTGTGATCTCGGCGCTCACCGAGCGAGCTGCAGTCGGTGCTGGACATGGTGGGTGAAAATGCCGCTCACCTGTGCGACGCAAATAATGCTGTGATCCTCCGACTAGAGGGCAATTCACTTCGGCAGGTAGCCTCGTACGGTGGAATTCCAACGACAAGCCATCCGAGCGAGGGACTTCCTGTAAACCGAGACACGGTGACCGGACGAGCGGTATGCGATCATAGGACAATTCATGTCCACGATCTCGCCTCGGAGGACCGCGAATACCCTCTAGGCAGCAAACACGCGAAACGCGATGGCCATCGGACCACGCTTGCAACTCCATTGTTACGAGAAGGCATTCCGGTTGGAGCAATTCTGATACGCCGGATGAAAGTACGTCCTTTCTCAGAAAAGCAGATCGCATTGCTTGAGACCTTCGCCAACCAGGCCGTCATCGCCATCGAGAACGCACGATTGCTCAACGAGCTGCGCCAGCGCACCGACGACCTCAGCGAGGCGCTGGAGCAGCAGACCGCGACCTCGGACGTGCTGAAGATCATCTCTAGCTCGCCCGGCGAGTTGGAGCCGGTGTTCAACGCGATGCTGGAGAATGCGACCCGTATCTGCGACGCCAAGTTTGGCATACTGTGGCTCTACGATGGTGAAGTATTTCACTCGGGCGCAAGGTACGGGGTATCATCCGCATTGGCCGATTTCCATGACCGGCGTGGGGCGTTCCGACCGTCCAGCGGAACTCCCCTCCATCGTCTCTTGCAGACGAGGGATCTCGTACACACCGCCGACAGATTGTCTGAACCGAACCCGGGTGCCGCGGCCAAATACGGCGGTGCGCGTTCGCTTGTCGCCGTGCCAATGAGGAAGGAGAACGAACTGGTTGGCGCCTTTATCATCTACCGGCAGGAGGTCCGCCCGTTTTCCAACAAGCAAATCGAACTAGTGCAGAATTTTTTTGAAAGCATGGCAGAGGCAGCCAAAGAAGGGAAAAAGGCCCTCGCGCGCTTGCTTGCCGAAAGAGCGGCATAACAATAGACAACAAAAGAGCCGCGCCCCCATCACGCGGCTCTTCATTTGCGACTATCGACT
>JBKPLN010000537.1:0-4067 GCA_046731635.1 Pseudomonadota bacterium
CACCGTGCTGTTCGGCAAATGGTCCGGCACCGAAGTGAAGATCGACGGTCAGGATCTCCTCATCATGAAGGAATCCGACGTCATGGGCGTGATCGAAGGCGGCGCTGCCGCCAAAAAGAAGGCCGCCTAAGGGCCGGTCAGAAATCTAATCAGAGGAACACAAACAATGGCTGCTAAAGACGTCAAATTTTCTGTCGAGGCCCGCGATCGAATGTTGCGCGGCATCGACATCCTCAACAATGCAGTGAAGATCACCCTCGGTCCAAAGGGCCGCAACGTCGTGCTCGACAAGTCGTTTGGCGCTCCGCGCATCACCAAGGACGGTGTCACGGTCGCGAAGGAGATCGAGCTGGCGGATAAGTTCGAGAACATGGGCGCACAGATGGTGCGCGAAGTCGCGTCCAAGACCTCGGATGTCGCCGGTGACGGCACCACCACGGCCACCGTATTGGCTGCGGCGATTGTGCGCGAAGGGGCCAAGGCGGTTGCTGCCGGCATGAATCCGATGGATCTTAAGCGCGGCGTCGATCTCGCTGTCGAGGCTGTCGTTGAAGACCTCAAGAAGAACTCCAAGAAAGTCACCTCGAACGAAGAGATCGCCCAGGTCGGCACGATCTCCGCGAATGGCGACCGCGAGATCGGCGACTTCCTCGCCAAGGCCATGCAGAAGGTCGGCAACGAGGGCGTGATCACGGTCGAAGAAGCGAAGTCGCTCGAGACCGAGCTCGATGTGGTCGAAGGCATGCAGTTCGACCGCGGCTACATCTCGCCCTACTTCGTCACCAATGCCGACAAGATGCGAGCGGAGATGGAGGACCCCTACATCCTCATCTACGAAAAGAAGCTGTCCGCATTGCAGGAGCTGCTGCCGCTGCTTGAGTCAGTGGTGCAGGCCGGCAAGCCGCTGCTCATCGTGGCTGAGGACGTCGAGGGTGAGGCGCTTGCCACGCTTGTCGTCAACAAGCTGCGTGGCGGCCTCAAGGTCGCTGCGGTGAAGGCACCGGGCTTCGGCGATCGCCGCAAGGCCATGCTGCAGGACATCGCGGTCCTCACCGGCGGCCAGGCAATCAGTGAAGATCTCGGCATCAAGCTCGAGAAGGTCACCGTCGACATGCTCGGCCGCGCCAAGAAGGTGATGATTGACAAGGAGAACACCACGATCATTCACGGCGCCGGCAAGAAGGTCGACATCGAGGCGCGCGTTGCCCAAATCAAGGCGCAGATCGAGGAGACCACCTCCGACTACGATCGCGAGAAGCTGCAGGAGCGGCTGGCCAAGCTCGCCGGCGGCGTTGCGGTGATCCGTGTCGGCGGCGCCACCGAGACCGAGGTGAAGGAGCGCAAGGATCGCGTCGATGACGCGATGCATGCAACCCGCGCCGCAGTCGAGGAGGGCATCCTGCCGGGCGGCGGTGTCGCCCTGCTGCGTGCGGTCGAGGGCCTGAAGCGCCTCAAGACCGAAAACGAGGACCAGAGGCACGGTGTCGAGATCGTGCGCAAGGCGTTGCAGACGCCTGCCCGCCAGATCGCGACTAATGCCGGTGCCGATGGCTCGGTGGTGGTCGGCAAGATCATGGAGAAGGACCAGTACTCCTACGGCTTCGATGCGCAGACGGGCGAGTACGGCAACCTCGTCACCAAAGGCATCATCGACCCGACCAAGGTCGTGCGTTGCGCGATCCAGGGGGCCGCCTCCGTAGCCGGCCTGCTGGTCACAACCGAGGCCATGGTCGCCGAAGTGCCGAAGAAGGAGACCGCTCCGGCGATGCCGGGCGGCGGCATGGGCGGGATGGACTACTAATCCAACGACCAATCGATAAAAACGAGGCCCGGGAATCTCCCGGGCCTTTTGTTTTTTGTTGCTCGAGCCACTCATCAAGCAGCGAGATTGAATGCGCTAAGGACCTGACTAAACCATAACACCATTACAACGTAACCTCGCGGGATAATCGGCGATTGCGATGGTGTGATGGTTTTACAGTAGCGGGCAATAAACCCAGTGAGGAAATTTCGAGTGGTCGATCTTGATCGAGGGGTGGAGCGCCCGTCCACACCCGAGGAGATCACAAACGGCATCGAGTATCGAGACTACGACCACTTCATGGAAGGAAAAGCAGCATCACACGTCAAACTAAGACAGACCCGAAGCTATCTACTCCGGTTGATCCGAAGAAGGATCAGGTTGACGAGACGCGCCGCGTTCTACGCGAGATGTGGGACAAGGCAGACCGCACTATCGATCAACAGACAGGGCGGTCGTCGACGGCAAGAAAGTAGCGTTCTATGTCGCTTTTAGGGGTAAAGCGGACATGGCCTATTGCGGTGCAAATGTCCGCTTATGACCCAAAGCGGACATCGAACGGCCTATTTCGCGGCGATGCAGCACAAGTTCTCAATCCGTGATGTGCTAAGGTGTGCTCCTCCGCGCGGGTAGGAAGCTATGAGACGGCGCGAATTCATCACGCTTCTCTGCGGTGCCGCGGCCGCGTGGCCGCTTACCGCGCGGGCGCAGCAGCCCGATCGTATGCGGCGCATCGGTGTGCTGATGGGCTTTCCCGAAAGCGACTCGCAGGCACAGAGCTTTATCGCGGCATTCCAGAACGGACTTCAAAAGCTCGGGTGGACGGATGGCCGCAACGTTCGCATTGACACTCGCTGGGCGGCGTTCGATGCGGAGTCGAAGCAACGATTCGCGAAGGAGCTCATCGCGCTGCAGCCCGATCTGATTCTTTCGCACACCACCCCCACCACAGCCGCACTGCTACAGCAGACGCGCACCATCCCCATTATTTTCGCGACCGTTACCGATCCGATCGGCAGCGGCTTCGTCGCGAGCCTCTCGCGGCCTGGTGGCAACGTCACCGGTTTCACCCTTGTAGAGCCAACAATGGCCGCCAAGTGGGTGGAACTGCTCAAGGAGATTGCGCCACGCGTCAACTGGATCGCTATGCTGTTCAACCCAGCAACGGCGACATATGCCGACTATTTCCTGAAACCCTTCAAAGCCGCCGCTGCCTCCTTCGCAGTGGCGGCGATCGCAGCACCTGCTCACGACACATCCGAACTCGAATCCGTCATTGCTGCACAGGCACGCGAGCCGAATGGTGGTCTTATCGTGATGCCGGACAGCTTCACCGATGCCCATCGCGTAGAGATCACATCGCTAGTGGCTCGCTATGGTCTCCCTGCAATTTATGCGTACCGTTTCTTTACTGAGCGCGGCGGTCTGCTGTCCTACGGAGCTGACCTGCGCGATAACTTTCGGCGCGCGGCCGATTATGTCGATCGCGTCCTCAAGGGCGAGAAGCCGGCCGATCTTCCGGTTCAGGCGCCAACCAAATTTGAACTGACGATCAATCTCAAGACCGCGAAAGTGCTTGGCCTTACCGTTCCACCGTCGCTGCTTGGCCTCGCCGACGAGGTGATCGAATAACGATCCTTTTTGCTGCAGCGCAAGTGTCGTATTGAAACAGATTTCCCAATACTGGCCTCTCGCGTCCGTATAACCATGCTACGTGCCAAGCTTGAAACCTTGTTAAGTGAACTGAGCAGCGTCGGGGACCGGGTGGTCCGGCTTGCGAGAGAAAGGTGGCCAGAGTTGCGATAAGTTTGGGGATGACAGAACCCCCGGACCTTGTGCGGAAATCCGCTTTTGCGGTCGCTATTGGGGGTAAAGCGGACATGCCGTTTTGCACTGCATATGTCCGCTAATGAGCCAAAGCGGACATGCCCCTTCAAGGACGCAAGTTCAGTCGATACCATCGGCCAGTCTGGCTTGGGCCCCAGTATGAGACGGCGCGAGTTCATCGCTCTCCTTGGCGTAACCGTTGTAGGGCCGGTTCCTGCCTTTGCGCAGCAGCCGACCGGGGTGCGACAGGTCGCTCTACTGAGCTCCTTCAATGAGAACCGTGCGGAAGTCCAAGTCTACATTGCTGCTTTGCGCGAAGGGCTGGCCAAGCTCGGCTGGGAGGAAGGCCGCAATATCCATATTGAATTTCGTTGGGCAGGGTCCGATACAGAACTCACGCGCCGACTTGCGAAAGAGGTTGTTGGCTTGCGGCCGGATC
>JBKPLN010000538.1:0-2905 GCA_046731635.1 Pseudomonadota bacterium
AACACTAGAGTTGGATCGTCGGCAGCGTCAGATGTGTATAAGAGACAGGAACCGGCTCGACCAGGAGCGGGCAGAAGAGATCAATTCGCTCCGACAGCGACAGGAGACGTTAGAGCAAGTCACCTCGGGGTTAGCGAAAGATCTGTTGATTCAAGCAATCCAAGCACGAAACGGTTTGCCTGCGAATGGCACGGTCGAGTCGAGGCCGGTGCTGTCACCCGCTGAGACGACATCCGCTATTCCGCATGTCCAGTCCGCCAAGCAAGCTGACAAAGCGATCAATAGTGATAAGAAGGCGCGCGGCTCCCTTCAGAAGCAAGCGCCTGTAGTTCGCAAGCGGACTCAGGAAGCACCGGCAGCCGCAGACCCTAATGGCGCAAAACCGACGACACAACAAAACTACTAGCAAAACTCCGTTTGAACCGAACTTCCGTCGTGCGTGTTGGTCTGAACTGTCGCAACGTTGCGATGGTGACCGTGCAAGCCATCGCGATATTCCGCCGCAAACTTTGCCAATAACGAGATGGAGGCCCGCCGTGCCGAACTCATCACGCGGTTGCAAGCGCTCGGGGAGCCTGCGCGGCATTATCCCGGTTACAGGGGCGCACGTAAGCTGCTCAACGATATCTATCGCAAGCAAAGGGTTGCAAAACGACTGGCCGTTCTTGACGCCGCCTCATGGCTTGTTGCCGTGCTGGAAGAACTTACGCCGCTCGTCTAATCAAAATGTGCCATCAGCAGCGCGGGTGGCGTTTGCGTTAAATCAATGCGCATACCGACCTAAAGGCTTTCAATGTTCGCGAGCGGACTCCAGCCCCGCTCCTGGACGGCCCTAGCCGGACTGTGCGGACGGCACGGATCATCACCCGCATAGCTTCGACCGGGGCCGCCTCACATTTTCAGAACGTTCCGTTTATAGCGGGAGTTGCTTATGGCTGACGCCCCACGCGCAAGGAAATTCAATTCGCTAATGACGCCCCGCTCTAATTGAGGCTAGACTACCGGCACAAGATCGACTGAAGGCGCTGCCCATGTCAGGACTTGAACTACTTGGCGTCGTGCTAACGGTCGCACTGGTGGTATCTTTATTTGGGGCCTGGAGATACTACTCCTAGCTGCGCCGTCCGCATCGAGCTTGCCGTCCAGATCACCGAGCGGCGGTGGATTTTGCGTGCGCAATCAATTCTACAATCCGGGCTACGCGTCTGCCGCATGAGTACAAAAAAAACGACGATACTAATTCGTTTCAGAACGTGCCGTCGATTGCGCCTTCAGGCTTGTAAAACAGCGCGAGGATTACAGCCCAAGAAAGCGCAGCGATCACCAAACCTAAAAAGACAGCGCGAATTTCTGGATTCATATTCAGGTCTCGTCCCCGAGAACGTTCCGTCGATTGCGCGGGTTGTTGGCGGGAGAAAGAACCGCAGAGTTGCCCAGACTGCGGCTCTTCCCCGTTTCTCCCGTCTCTGCTGCGCCGGGGGGCGTACCAGAACGGAAGCTTCAGAAAGCCTACCTTGCCGAAAGGCTTTGGTCGGCGTCAGGAACAGTAAATTCCGGCAATCAGGATGGAAAATTTATCTAAAACGTACCGTCTAAGGCCCGCGTGGCCGCTGGTGCTTTCGGATTTTTGATTTTAAGCCACACCTTTGAAGGCCCCGGCGCATTGATCTGCTTTTGAGACAATGCTTGGCGAAAGCTAGCATCGATTTCCGCACCTTATCTCCCGCACAAATGATCAAGCGCATCCAACGTGGAGCTAATCTCCTGACCGACTTCAGATCGCGGATCGATGTCCTGAAGTCCATCAATCAACGCGCCGTATTCGGGACCTAGTCTTTTTCCCATTTCGTCCATTTTCCGCGATAGCTCCTCAAATTTCTTGGGATCTGCCTCTTCATTAATTTGTTCAAGCTGGTTACCGATCTTGGCCATTTCGCAATAGATTTGGGTTTTGGCCTTGTCGCCTTGGATTATCTTGAGGACTCTTTGCGCGTCCGCCTTAGTCACCTTTGCAGGGCTTGGTTTTTGAGCCTGTGCGCACACCGGCACGGCGGCGATCAGCAAAACGGCTATGATTAGCTTCAAAGTCATTAGAACGTACCATCCTGTGCCCGAGTAACGGCGGGTGCTTTCGGATTTTTGATTTTCAGCCACGCCTTCGATGGCCCCGACTTGTACGGCGCGTTCAGTTTAATCGGCAAGCTCGCGAGCACATTGCTGGTGGTCAGTTCCGCGGTTTGGTGTCGGCGGGCTTTGCATCACGCGATTTCCTGACGTCGCGTCTCATCTCAAGGCAGGTCACAAGCTCGGTGTAGGTGGGCGAGAAAGTTAGCGACTTCACGCAACCGATGCGATCTTCTGCCGGGAAATTCGACCAGTTTTTGGTTAGCTCCTCACGTGTGCGCTGCTCGCTCGCGAGACAGCTTGTCACCCGCTCACTGGGCGTTTGGCTATACCCAGCCGAGCCTGCGGCGCGGCAGCTTGCGGTTAGATCCCAGTTTGGGACGCCGTCGGATACGGTGGCACGGGTCCGTTGCGCTGAGGCGTCGGTTGGACAAAACGAGATGGCGAGAGCGGAAACAGCCGCAATGGTAATAATTAATTGTCGCAACATGACTCCTCCTGCAGGGCCTAGCGGGTGCATGAGCTGACACGGATGGATGAAAGCAGCAGGCGCGTTTAATGGCCTGCCGCGCCCGTAAGTCCGCGATACCATGCGGCGGATATAGGCGATGCGGTGGTGCTACGCGAGGTCGGTGAGCAGCTACCGCCCGTATAACTTGCGCCCACAAAGTTCCACAACTAGAGTGCAAGTAGCGCGGCGTCGGCAATTTGCCCGAGCCTGTTTAATTAGGGAGGGCTTGATCATGGCGTACAGACCGCATCCTCCTGGTCGACCTGACCG
>JBKPLN010000539.1:0-4717 GCA_046731635.1 Pseudomonadota bacterium
CAACATCGACGCTGCCGTGCGTCTCATCAACGAGGCAAAGTCGGCCGGAGCCGAATACGTGCTCACTCCGGAAATGACGAACATCCTGGCGGCCAAACGCGAACAGCTTTTCGGCGCAATCGTCGCCGAAGAGGCGGATCCCTCACTCGCAACGTTGCGCGAACTGGCGCGCCAGCTTGGCGTCTATATTCATATCGGCTCGCTGGCGGTCAGTCTTTCGCCCGAACGGGCAGCCAATCGGTCTTTCCTTGTCGACCCGAAGGGCAATATTGCGGCGCGTTATGACAAGATTCACATGTTCGACGTCGATCTCGCGAACGGCGAAAGCTATCGCGAGTCGCGCAACTACCGCCCCGGCGAACAGGCTGTCCTCGCGGACCTGCCGTGGGGCCGACTTGGCCTTACGATATGTTACGACCTGCGGTTTCCCGCGCTTTATCGTGCCCTGGCCGAAGCTGGCGCTACGATGCTGGCGATTCCCTCGGCATTCACCAAACAGACCGGAGAAGCGCATTGGCACGTCCTTGTCCGTAGTCGCGCCATTGAAAACGGCTGTTTCGTCTTTGCTGCGGCGCAGGGCGGCAAGCACGAGAATGGGCGGGACACTTACGGCCATTCACTGATCGTTGACCCTTGGGGGCGCATCATTGCCGAAGGCGGCACCGATCCGGGGGTAGTCATGGCCGAAATCGATCCCGCGGAAATAGCCAATGCGCGCGCGCGCATTCCATCATTGCAGCATGGCCGTCGCTTTGAGATTGTCGAGCCGATGGCCGAACCGGCCCACCTGCATGTCGTACGAGGGGCAGAATGATTCGTTACGCACTCATTTGCGAACGGGGCCATCAGTTTGAAAGTTGGTTCCAGGATTCCTCCGCCTTTGACAAGCAAGTCAGGCGTGGGCTGGTGTCGTGCCCGCAATGCAGCTCCGCAAAGGTGCAAAAGGCGATCATGGCGCCGCGCTTGTCCGCGACTGCGAAGAAACAACCCGCGCCGATTCAGCCGTCGGCAGAAGCGTCTGCAAAAGCAACTGAAGCCCCCGCAACCCCGGCGCCTGCGCCGGTAGCCATGATGTCACCGCAGGAACGGGAATTTCGCGCGAAACTCAAGGAATTGCGCGACCATCTCACAAAAAACGCCGACAATGTCGGCGCAAGATTCCCCGAAGAGGCTCGCAAGATGCACTATGGCGAAATCGAGCATCGCTCGATTTATGGGGTCGCCACGCCCGACGAAGCCAAAGAGCTGTCCGACGAGGGAGTTGAATTCCACCCATTGCCGGTGTTGCCCGATGAGCGGAATTAACTCGTCATTCGTGAGCTAGTGCGCCCAAATCAGTAATCCCACTCCGATCACGACGAGGCCAATGCCGACAAGTTCGCGCTGCGTGGTCGGCTGCTTGAATACGAAACGCGTCACTCCTTGCGCGAACAGCACCTCGACAAGGGCCAATGTTCGCACATTGGCCGCAGTCGTGATCGCAAAGGCGAGAAACCAGAATTCGGAAGCGAAGGCACCCATGAAGCCGGCAAACAGGGAGGGTCGCCACGCGCGCGCGATCGTCTGAAGAACTTTCGGCTCGCGCAAGGCCAGATAAAACGACAGAACCGCTGCCTGGATTATCAGCCCGACCGTCACGGTGAAGGTTGCCGCCACAACAAAGTTGGGCAGCTGTAGCGACAAAATCGCGCCTCGATACCCGATCGCAGAAAGCCCGAATAATGCCCCAGAGACCAGTCCGACGACGGTTGATCGCAAGGCTCTTCCTTCGCCCGGTTTTGCCATGGGCGAGATCACAATCACGCCGGCCGTGGCGATGAGGATCGCCAAAGCGGAGAGCGCCGATATCCTGTCGCCAAGAAAGAGGAGACCGAACAGCGCCACGTGCACCGGCTCTGTCTTGATGTAGGCGTATGCCACGACGAACGAGCGTTGCCCCATCACGGACAGCATGGTTGCCGTGGCGGCGATCTGGGTGAATGCACCGGCCAGAACCCACGGCCAGAATATGGGAGGTGGCGGCGGCAAACCCGTGCCCGTCACGGACAAAATACAGGCCAGAAAAACGAGCGCAAACGGAAATCCGAAAAGAAAACGGACATGCGTGGCGCCGACTGTGCCAAGGGCCGAGGTCAGCTCTCGCTGCATCGCGTTGCGCGCAGTTTGCGCAGCAGCGGCGATCAACGTGAAAACGGCCCAAAGCATTCTTTCTCCGTGGTCATGCGCGAGCTTGACAGCGCTACGCGCCTTTTATCTCAGGGTGTAGAGAAAGATTATGCCGCCGCGGAACGGATTTCGGCCGCTTCGGGAAATTCGGTGACCGCGCCTTTCTCATTATCTATGAGCATGAATAGATCGAAATATCGGATGTTTGGCGCCCCGCCGGTACGCCTGATCACGGACTGGCGCCATTCTTCGTCGTGAGCCTTTTGCGCGGCCTCGACCGAAGGCCAGATATAGACGCCGGCACCCGTCTTCCCGTTGAGTTCGAGCATGAAGTGTTTGCGCAAGAGTTGCCTGTTGGCGCGCCATTTCGGAATCGTATTGCGCGGCCTCATCAGCAACCTGCGCGCGGCTCCAGCCTTTCGGAGAATTGAATTCAACCAGTTCCAGGATCATCCAGCCCTTCCTTTTTGTTGAGGATGTTGCGCGACCAGCATGTAGTTGACGTCCATGTCCGATGACAATTGCCATCGGTCCGCGAACGGATTGTAGACGACACCCCGCTCGCCGATCACCTCCAGCCCGCCATTCTCTATCGCAGTCTCCAGTTCCTGCGGCGTGACGAACTTGTCCCACTGGTGAGTGCCGCGTGGCAGCCAGCGCAATACATACTCAGCGCCGACAATAGCGAACGCAAAACTCTTCAGCGTGCGATTCAGAGTGGCGGCTATCATGAGTCCGCCTGGCCTGACCATTGTTGCACAAGCGTCGACGAACGCTCCAACGTCGGCCACGTGCTCGACGACTTCCATGGCCAACACGACATCGAACCGTTCTTTGGCGTCGGCGAGATCCTCCGCTGTAGTGGCGCGGTAGTCGACCTCAACGCCAGATTCCTTGGCATGCGCGCGCGCCGCAGCGATGTTCTCCGCCGACGGATCTGCCCCGAGGACTTTCGCTCCAAGACGCGCCAGGGGTTCCGACAGGATGCCGCCGCCGCAGCCGATATCCAGGATGCGCAGCCCTTCCAGGCAGTCGAGTTTTTTGGAGTCTCGCTTGAAGCGCGCAGCGACCTGATCACGGATATAGCCCAGCCGGACAGGATTGAATTTGTGAAGTGGCGCCATCGAGCCGCGCGGATTCCACCAGTCGGCCGCATAGCGGGAGAAGCGTTCAAGCTCGGCTGGGTCGACTGACGATGTTTGACGGCGGCCTGACATGTTCGTCTCCAGCAATGCCTCTCACCGGGCCGTTACCGCATTTCGGAATTCGAGCGGCGAATCGATATTGCGGAGCGGCTCGATTCCGGTTCCTCGAATCGTGATGTCACCGTAATCGAGCATCCTTCCGAGAATCGATTGGTCGACATCAACGCTCTCAACCTTGTCCATGTTCATCTCGACGGTATGGCGCCGGATGAAACCACGTTTGAAGACAATGCGGCGGTCGGTCACGTCTATCTCCGTCGTCCACCGTCGGAACCAGGCGCTGAACGCTAGCCCCGAGCCCACCAGGGCGCAAACAATTGCCGTCAAGATCGCGACCGGACCCATTGCGCCGCCCACGCTGATTGCGATGAAGGCCAAGAACCACAGACCGATCGCGGGCAAATAGACGATCCAATGCAGGGTGGTCGTAAAAGCAACGGTCTCGCCCGGCTGCAGAATGTTATCGATGTAGCGCATGATCAGGCCCGGTTCTTCTGCATTATGACGGTCGCCATGGCGCCGATGTTGCGGTTGACGCACCCCGCCGGTATGTATACGCGCCTTTTCAGGCCGGCGCTCGGGCGTTTGATGCTTTGCGCCGGCCATTTCTTGGCGCCGTTCGCGTATTCGGGAAAGTCATGGCTCGACTGGTGATGAAATTCGGCGGAACATCCGTCGCTGATCTCGATCGCATCCGTAACGTGGCGCGGCACGTCAAGCGGGAGGTCGATGCGGGTTACGACGTCGCCGTCGTGGTATCGGCCATGGCCGGTGTCACCAACCAGCTGGTCGACTGGTGCACGGAGGCGGCCATGCTGCACGATGCCCGCGAGTATGACGCGGTCGTAGCGACGGGCGAGGAGGTGACGGCGGGGCTGCTCGCGATCGTGCTCGAAGGCATGGGAGTAAACGCGCGGTCATGGCAGGGCTGGCAGCTGCCGGTCCTCACCGATAATGCGCACGGATCGGCCCGCATCCTGGATGTGAACGGCGCCGAACTGATCAAGCGTTTCAAGGAACATGCGCAGGTCGCGGTCATCGCGGGCTTCCAGGGGCTGCATAAGGAAACGGGCCGGGTCACCACGCTCGGACGGGGTGGCTCCGATACATCGGCGGTCGCGATCGCCGCGGCAATCGGCGCCGAACGCTGCGACATCTATACCGACGTGGATGGAGTCTATACGACCGACCCTCGCGTCGTGCCGAAGGCCCACCGCATGGACAAGATCGCCTACGAGGAAATGCTGGAGTTTGCCTCGCTTGGCGCCAAGGTCATGCAGGTACGTTCAGTCGAGCTTGGAATGGTGCACAATGTTCGAATATTCGTGCGCTCAAGCTTCGAGAAG
>JBKPLN010000540.1:0-3124 GCA_046731635.1 Pseudomonadota bacterium
CCTCCACAAGGTATGGTTGTGTTGTTGACGATGATCGAATCAGGCCAGTAAAAATGACGAGTCGAGACCGCCTTTTGGTCAATGCCGGTGGTTTATCCGGGGGTTTTCTTCAAAAAGTGCAAAAATTGTAAGCTAAATCAATGTGATTTGGCCGAGTGTGTATCCGCCTAATCCAGGAGGAGAGCATGAAGGTCGCTGCACTTGTCGCCCTCGTGGTGCTCATCGCGCTGCCGGCTGAGGCCGCTCAACGCCATCGACAGCCTGCGTCGCCGGCGGTCGCATGTGACAACGATGGCCGCTGCACAACTCCAAGCGCGGGTGCGAGCACACAGGGCCTGAACATGGCAGCGGCTGCTCCAAGAAAGGCGCACGCGATCGATGCCAATGGCAACAAAGCTTATGGTGTCGTGATATCCCTCAAGACAGGCGCGAAAGCCCGCGTAGGCATTTCGTACGCCGCGCGCTTTCAGGCCTACATCGATGACCTCGAAAACAATTACGGCGCGCGCGTGCTGTTCATGGGCGGCATCCGCCCCGGGCATTGTTCGCCGGCAAGCGAGCATCCGTGCGGAAAGGCCCTGGATGTATGCCAGCGTCGGCGCGGCGTCGTTGATCCGCGATGCAATCTGCCTGGCCGCGTCGCGCTCGGGCGGATCGCCGCTTCGCACGGCCTCTTCGAAGGCGGTCGCTGGTGCGATTCGGATTACGGCCACGCGCAGGTCGGCGTAACCGCTGCTGCCTGCGCGGATAAGATTCGCATCGTCCGGCAATAAAGATCTGGAGACGGTGCCCGACCTCTCAGTCGTCATGCGCGCGCATAGCCGTCCGAAGGACGGCGTGCTTTCGCACGCCTATGTTGCGGGCATCCACGTCTTCTCTTCGGCATGTCAACACGCAAGATTTGGATGGCTGGGACAAGCCCGGCCATGACGGAGAGTTTGTCCGAGTTGCCTAAGCGTTTCCCGTTCGTCCCCGCGAAAGCGGGGACCCAGAGCCAAAGATGCTGGATCCCGCTTCCGCGGGGATGAACGGAGTTTTGAAGTGCGATGCTTTCCACCCTTCATGCCCGCGCATAGCCGTCCGAAGGACGGCGTGCTTTCGCACGCCTATGTCGCGGGCATCTTACAGCTTTGCATAGAGCAAAGACGTGGATGGCCGGGACAAGCCCGGCCATGACGGAGAGTTTGTCCGAGTTGCCTAAGCGTTTCCCGTTCGTCCCCGCGAAAGCGGGGACCCAGAGCCAAAGATGCTGGATCCCCGCTTCCGCGGGGATGAACAGAGTTTTGAAGTGCGATGCTTTCCACCCGTCATGCCCCGGCCATGACGAGTCTGGGTCCCCGCGTGCGCGGGTACGGAAAGCGACGTTTGGCGTGTGACGTTATCGCCGCAGCGCGGAGTGTTGCTCGGTTATCGGATCTTGCTGAAGTCGCCGTGCCGCCCAAGGCCCTCCTTGAAGCGGCTTGCGCCTGCGACGCCGTCCTCGATCAGCGCTTGGCGCCCATTGTACCATTCCTGGATGAGCGCCTCGCGCACGGTCAGCCCGTGACTCTTGATCGCGGAACGTCGATCGGCTCGCACGCAAACTTGCGGGAAGCGGGCGATCTCGCGTGCCAGTTCCTCGGCCTTTTTGCGCGCACCGCCTTTAGGCGTGACGTATTCGCATAAGCCGATACTCAGACATTCCTCGGCGGGCACCTTTCGACCGGTCAGAATGATCTCAAGGGCGCGACCCTGTCCGACGATTCGGGGCAGTCGCACCGTTCCTCCGTCGATCAGCGGCACGCCCCAGCGCCGACAATAGACGCCGAAATAGGATTGCTCCGCCATGACCCGGAAATCGCACCACAGCCCGAGCTCCATGCCGCCAGCAACGGCAGGGCCTTCGATCGCGGCGATGACGGGCTTGTCCAGTTCGAGTCGGGTTGGCCCCAGCGGCCCGCGCGGAATCTCCCCGCCATTGCCGCGCGGCCGCGCGGTCGGGATATCGAGCTCGCCAAGCGGATACTCGGCATTCAACGTGCTGACGTATTTCAGATCCCAGCCCGCGCAAAATGCGCCACCCGCTCCGTACAGGACCGCAACGGAGGCGTTCTTGTCGGCGTCGAATTCGAGAAAAGCTGCCGTGAGCGCATCGGCGCTTTTCGGATCCATCGCGTTGCGCGCCTCGGGCCGATCGTGGATCACTGTCCACATCGATCCGTCTTTTTCGATCCTGACAGTCATGAAAGACATCCTTCTGTGCGGCGTCGTCGATGCAACTAAATGAAGAAAAACCCCCGCTTCGGCGGGGTTTTTTCTTCATGCGGCGCTTTGAGCGATGGCTGCGCGAACCAGCTCCGAAAGACCCGCACGCGTATCCACCGGCTGCCAGCCGGCCTGCACGAGTTTGGCGGGATCGGCGACAAGTGTCCCTCCGAGACGCTGCCATTCTTCGGCGCGGCCGGCTCTCCTGGCCGCAAAGCCGATGAGCGAAGGAGGAACAGGCAGCAATCCCGCTCGCCGTCCCTCGCCGGCACGCAGGGCAGCGATGATTTCGGCCAATGTCAGCGGCGCCCGATCCGCCACAATATATGTCTGACCCTTCGCCGCGGGCGACGCCACGACAAGATGAACGGCATCGATGAGACTGCGGCGTGACAGCAGCGAGCGGCGGTTACGGCACAGCCCCAGCGGGAGCGGCCAGGGCTTTCGCGCGAGCTCCATCAACCGCGCGAAATTGCCTTTAACCCCGGGACCGTAGATGAGGACCGGCCGCAGGATCGTGAAAGGCACCCCGGCGCTGCGAACGGCTTCTTCGGCTGCAAGTTTGGAGCGTCCATAGGCGTCCGTCGGCTTGGGCGAATCGGTTTCGCGCAGAGGTTCACGGGATGCCGGTCCGCTTTGCGCGCGGATCGACGACATGAAAATGAGATGCCTGATGCCGTGCGCCCGCGCGGCGGTTGCCAGCTCGGCGGTGGCGAGACGGTTCACCCGGTCATAGGCCTGCTCGGCAATCTGTGATTGGGTGTGCGCAATGCCCGCCAGGTGAACCACGGTCTCAATATCCCTGAGCAGCGGTCTCCATTCGAACGGACGCGTCAGATCGGCGACGGCAACAACCTCGACCGACCGCGGGAAAACATCC
>JBKPLN010000541.1:0-1173 GCA_046731635.1 Pseudomonadota bacterium
CAAAACGTACAACGAACCTGGGACGGGCTGCAACGCTCATCAGGGCGCGGTGGAAACACGGGATTCATGCCCAGCCGCATCGCTTAACGCGCGATAAAGTCGGTTGAGGCTCACGCCCTTTAGCTCGGGGGACGACTTTCAATTCGAACGGTCCGCCCGCAATTCGAGGTGGAGCTGCGCGCGTCTTGATCCGGCGGATCAGCATCGAATTCCGCTGTGGTGAACGGCGATGAGATGGCCTTCGCAACGCGCTGCTGGTAGGATGGACTATCCTTGTTGCAAAGGAAGCAGTCAGCGCATGAGTCACGATCACCGCGAACACGCCCCGAAATGGAAGCATGACGGCGTTCGTGTGATCCCTGGTCATACACTCGATCCAAACACACCCCAGACTCCGGGCATGGAGCGTAAGGCCGCCATCAATTTTGCCCGCGTCGGTGCGCAAAAAATCTGGGCAGGTACGGTGAGCATTCAGCCTAATGCCAAGACCGGGGCGCACCATCACGGCGAACTGGAAAGCGTCATCTATGTGGTGCGCGGCAAGGCGCGCATGCGCTGGGGCGATCACTTAGAATTCGTGGCGGAGGCGGGTCCGGGCGATTTTATCTATGTGCCGCCGTTCGTGCCGCACCAGGAAATCAATGCGAGCCAGAATGAGTCGCTCGAATGTGTCCTTGTGCGCAGCGACAACGAAGCCGTCGTGGTCAATCTCGATATCGAGCCGACCGAGAAACCCGAGCAAGTCGCATGGATCGATCCGATCCATAAGGGTTAAAAACACCGCTCACGTAGTGCAGTTTGACTGCTTCGTGCCGGATTGGACCTCTGCAATGCGGCTGCACTTCTGCCCCCGCCTTGCGGGGCTTCGGTCGGTTGTTCGATGATGCAGCGGATCAGGCATCTATTGTCGCGATGCAGTCCATCGCAGATAGTCTTGGGCAAAGGAAACGCGCGTCCGAAGCAGTCGAAACATCTAACAACCAAGCGTCTTAGCGGGACGCGCTTGTCACAATGCGGCCAAGGCATGGATCCGCAAATGGAATTTCGGACTCGCCCATCAGTGTGACCGCAAGGAGTATACGCCCGTCATGAGAGGGCAGCAGCAATGACCCGACGAAGCTTAAAAGACCGAAACGATCCCACTTGCGGCTGAATATCCCCCAACTCCACGGT
>JBKPLN010000542.1:0-3790 GCA_046731635.1 Pseudomonadota bacterium
AACCAGGACACTTCTCAGTGACTCTGATAGCTGTATCGTATCGTTGCAATAACCTGACTGCGGTCCGTATTATCGATGCGGTGCGAATTTGATGTCGAGCCTATGTCTTCGTTTGCCATTCAGGACGGTTCAGCGTGACGGTAGAGACCCCCGGGATCGGTGACGTCGGCGCAAGCGCGCACACCAGGTTTACAACATGGCTGCGCGGGATTGGCGTGCGCCAAGTGCGGATCGCCACCGGCCTGGTCATGTTTGCGTACATCTTCTCGCATTTTTTCAATCATGCGCTCGGCAATATTTCCTACGACGTGATGGAGAGCTGGCTGAAATACCACATCGCGTGGTGGCGATTTCCGCTTATCAACGACACGCTCTACATATCGGCCATTGTCCATTTTTCTCTTGGCCTGTGGGCACTCTATCAACGGCGGCATTTTCGCTACTCGGCCGCCGAGATGACGCAACTCGTTCTGGGCCTTACCATTCCGCTCTGGCTTGCCAGTCATCTCGGTGCTGAACGTCTCACCGGGCTCTTGTTCGGAACGCCGCCATTCAATTACGCGACCGCGCTGTTCGCGTACTGGGTTGCAGCGCCCTATAACATTGCCGTGCAGTTCATTTCGCTGACGGTGGCGTGGATCCACGCCTGCATCGGTCTCTATTTCTGGCTGCGGCTGAAATCGTTCTTCGACAGGGCAGCCCCGATCCTCCTTGCCATCGCGATTCTCATGCCCCCGCTCGCCATGATCGGCGCGCATCACGCTGGCCGCGAAGTGGCCGAGCTTTCCGAAGATCCGGAATGGCGCAAGGAGCATTTGCAGCGGGTAACTGCCGACCAGGCGCGGCTGATCACGGAGATCAGTCTCGTTTATTTCCCGATCGTATATTGCGCAGCGATCGCCCTGGTTTTTGTGGCGCGCGGCGTGCGCGCGCTGCGCGAGCGGCAGGGCGGCGTGATCACAATTACATACCCGAACCGGCAGGTGTGCGTGCCAAAGGGCTTGAGCGTTCTCGAGACCAGCCTGCGTTTCAAAATTCCGCACGCCAGCGTTTGCGGCGGCCGCGCGCGCTGTTCGACGTGCCGGATCCGCGTTCTGAGCGACCGCAGCAAGCTGCCGCGTCCTTCGGGACGCGAGGCTTTCGTGCTGGAGGCCATCGGCGTTTCAGCAAACCCGTCGATCCGTCTCGCCTGCCAGCTTCGGCCGGTGTCGGACGTGACGGTGATTCCGATTCTGCCGGCGAGCATGAATGCCCAACTGTTGCGCAAAGGCAGTCGTATGAATATCGGCAAGGAACATTACATCGTCAGCATGTTCGTCGACATGCGCGGGTCGACCAAGCTGGCCGAAGCGCGGCTGCCCTTTGACGTTGTCTTTCTGATCAATCGCTTTCTCGCCGCGTGCTCGCAGGCGGCACTCGACGCGGGCGGCAAGCCAAACCAGTTCCTCGGGGACGGCGTCCTTGCCCTGTTTGGAATCGATGCCGATCCGAAAACTGCCTGCCGGCAGGCAATCCGCGCGGCCGCGAACGTCGCGACAAACATCGAATACATGAACCAACAGCTCGCGTCCGATCTGCCCGAGCCGATCCAGTATGGCATCGGCATCCACGGCGGAGAGGTCATTATCGGCGATGTCGGCTTTCAGGATCACAGCGTGTTTACGGCGCTTGGCGATCCGGTCAACGTGGCTGCGAGGCTGCAGGATATGACGAAGACTCTCGACTGCAAGGCCATCATTTCTGAAGGAGTGTTTGCAACCGCCGCAATCCGGGCCGACGCGCTCGCCCACGCAGAGATTGCAATCCGTGGCCGCGAGGAGCCCATGGCCGTCCGTGTCGTGGCCGATCCGAGCGTGCTCACGGGTCTGCCCGACACCGGCGTCCAGGAACCGGGTAAGGCTGGCGCGACCGCCTAGCGTCCCCAACTCCCACAAGCTGCGTCGATTGCGCCGTGCGAACCGGCACAGGGCTTGCTTCTCAAGTCAGTCTGCGGGGGAGAAGTATGGACACGCGCACAAATATGGTTGCTGGCTTCCCGGGGCGCACGAATGAGATTCTCCAGCCGCCATTGCTGCATTTTCTGGCGCGCTCCCATGCCGAAATCGCAGATGACCACAGCGGTGCCGTTGCCGACTACATTCCCGAGCTCACGAAGGCCGATCCGGACGATTTCGGCGTCAGCATAGCAACCACCGATGGCTATGTTTACGAAGTTGGCGACGGCGACGTGCCGTTCACCATACAGTCCATCTCAAAGGCCTTCGTATTCGCGCTGGCCCTTGAAACGATTGGGGCCGAGAAAGTCGAAGGCCTGATCGGGGTCGAGCCGAGCGGGGATGTGTTCAATTCGATCCGTCTGCGCGCCGATAATCGCCCCTTCAATCCGATGGTCAATGCCGGCGCCATCACCTGCTCAGGGCTGATTTACGACACCGAGGGTGAGGATGCATTTGTCGCTATCCTCACAATGCTGAGCCGGTTGGCCGGCCGGAAGCTGGGCGTGGATGAGCATGTGTTTGCCTCGGAACGTGCAACCGGTGATCGCAATCGCGCGATTGCTTATCTTTTACGCAATCATGGCGTCATAAAAGGCGATGTCGATGCCATTCTGGACGTCTATTTCGGCCAGTGTTCGGTCCTTGTGACTGCGCGCGACATTGCCGTGATGGCAGCAACGCTCGCCAATCGCGGCCGAAACCCGCTCAGCGGCGAGCAGGTCATCAGTCCCTACGCCGTCGCGCGCACACTGTCCGTGATGACGAGCTCGGGGATGTACGATTACGCCGGCGAATGGATTTACAGGGTCGGCATCCCGGCGAAGAGCGGCGTGGGCGGCGGCATTATTGCCGCGCTGCCGTCGCAGCTTGGGCTTGGCACTTACTCGCCGCGTCTCGACAAGCACGGCAACAGCGTGCGCGGGCTGAAGGTTTGCGAGGCGCTGTCAGCGCATTTCGACCTGCACCTGTTCAACCGCAGCGGCAACGTGAGAAATGGCATCATCGCCGAATACGATATCGGCGGCGCATCGTCGCGCCGTAATCGCCAGCCGCACGAGCAGAAAATTCTCGATGAGCATCACAGATACTGCCACGTCTATGAGCTGACCGGGGCGCTGAGCTTCGGCGTGATCGAATATCTCTCGCGACGGCTGGTGCAGAATCGACCGATGTCCCAATTCGTCATTCTCGACTTCCGTCGGGTCCCCACGATCACCAAGGCGGCCGCGCGGCTGCTCGCCGACAGCCTGGGCGGTCTGACAGAAGCCGAAACGACGGTGATTCTGTCAGGCATTCAGTCACAGTCTTCAGTTGCTGCGACAATCGGCCCGCTGATCGAATCGCTTTCGAAATTGCGAAAGTTCGCCATGCTCGATGACGCGATCGAGTGGGCCGAGGACCAGATCATCTATCGCTATGGCGGGTACGAGCACCTGAACGACCCAACAACGCTGCGCGAGCAGGCTCTGCTCGCCGGGCTGGCCGACAGCGAGATTGATGCGCTCGCCGCTCTCATGCGGCCGCGATCCTACCAGGCCGGACAATGCATCGTGGGAGCGGGAGAACTCGCCTCGTCCATGTTCTTCCTGCAGAGCGGCATGGTCAGCGTCAAGCTGCCGGATGGCGTGCGGCTTGCGACGCTTGCCGCGGGCATGGTTTTCGGCGAGATGGGCCTGCTGGAGGAAAACCGGTCGGCCGATGTCTGGGCCGATACGTCAGTGCAGTGCCTTGAGCTTCCGCTGAATGAGTTCGCCGCGTTTCGCGAAAAACACCCTCAAGTCGGCGAGCGCATC
>JBKPLN010000543.1:0-4756 GCA_046731635.1 Pseudomonadota bacterium
ATCGGGATCTCGCTGCCCGGCACCGGCGAGCAGCCGACCGCCCCGGTGTTCATCGACGGCAAGAAAGCCGCCACCCTGCGCGGGCCAACGCTCGCCGCCGACTTCAAGCAGATGGTCATCGACTATATCGAGCGGCGATGGGGTAAAACCACACGGTCAACGACTGACCGATCAAACGTGGAGGAATATTCATCCTTCGCCTAGTGGCAATTTTGCATTCGGCAGTCCATCATTTTTCGTCACAGCTGCATCGGGGGATCAGTGAGCAGCCTTCCGCCATCTGACCGCGTCTCGCCAGACCAGCCGCGCGCCATAAAGCCGCGCAATCTTGCACTGGGAATCGAGCGCATTGGATTTTATGCCCTGTCGCACCGAATGTTGTGCGCGACCGTCTTCGTCGTGCTCAGCATCATAGCGGCATTCGGTTTCGCCCGCGTAAAGGTCGACGATTCGCTCAGCCAACTATTTCGATCCGAAACCGAGGAGTTCCGAACTTACGAAGAGGTTACGCGCCGATTTCCCTCCAACGAATTTGACATTCTAATTGTGATTGAGGGAGACCGGTTGCTGGAAAGATCATCCCTGGAAAAACTGCGTGAACTGGCCATCGAGCTGCAGCTTATCGATGGCACAAGAGGCCTGATCTCGATTTTTTCCGCGCGCGAACCGCCCAAGGACGGACAAATCCCGCCTCCCCTGTTTCCCAATCCGTTGCCGGAAGGCGCTGAATATCAGGCGCTTGTCGAGCGCGTCATGTCGAACGAAATCATCCGCGACAAGATGCTGTCGCCAGACGGCAAACTGACGTTGATGGTGCTCGCCTTGGAGCCCAGCGCAACCGGACCGGACCGTCTGGGCAAGATAGTCGATGATGTCCGAAACGAAGTTAAGACCCACCTGGAAGGCACCGGACTGAAAGGTGAGCTGTCCGGTGTCCCGGTGATGCAACATGAGATTCGCACCGCGATCCAGCGAGACCGCCTGGTCTATAACACGCTCGGTTTCGTAGTCGGTTGTCTCATCGCGATCATGTTCTTTCGCCGCGTGTCGTTCATGATTATCGCGGCCGGTCCGCCGCTCATCGCCATTCTTCTCGCACTCGGCGCGCTTGGATGGTTCGGCTTCAGTTTGAATATGTTTCTGAACGTGATGACCCCACTGATCATGGTCATCAGTTTTTCGGACAGCATGCAGCTTACCTTTGCCGCGCGTGATCGCCTGCTGGCAGGCGACGATAAGGTTACTGCCTTTCGTAATGCCCTTCTCATCGTCGGGCCGGCCTGTGTACTGACGCACGCGACGGCGGGCGTATCGTTTATCGCCTTGCAGTTCTCGGAATCCGACCTTGTTCGCACATTCGGCGAGGCCGGCCTGGTGGCGGTGACGGTCGCACTGTTCGCTGTTTTGATGGGTCTGCCATTGCTTGGCGTGCTGCTCATTCGCAACGAGGCCGAATTCGTGGCGGGCGTCCGGAACATGGATACTGCGCTGAACGTTTTGCGCAGGTTTTGCGGCTGGATCGCGGTGCGGATGGTGGCCCGGCCTGGGCTCTATTCCGCAATCAGCCTCATTGTCGTCGTCCTGCTGTCGCTCGGCTACGCCCAGCTTCAGGCGCGCTACCGTCTCGCGGACCAGGTGCCGGACCGGCAGCGTGCCGTCCAGGCCAGCGAACGCCTCGACGTCAAGCTGACCGGCGCAAACCCGTTCGAGGTCTATATCCAATTCCCGAGTGGCGCGTCCCTTTATGCGCCCGAAACGCTTGCGGTGATTGCCGACGTCCACGCTTTGTTGGAGCGCCAGCCCGGCGTCGGCAATGTTTGGTCTTTGGAGACCTTGCGGCGCTGGCTTGCCGAAAAAATGAACAAAAGCGACGTCGAAACACTGAAGGAGTACGTCGATTTGCTGCCGCCTTACCTGACCCGTCGATTCATTTCGGCGGAGCAGGATGCGGTCATCATCAGCGGCCGCGTGCCAGACTCTGACGCCAGCCAGCTATTGCCAATTGTCGACCGGGCGGACCACGAACTCGACAGCGTGCGAAAGAAATACCCGGGCTACAAGATCGCCGTTACGGGCCTATCGGTCATCTCGGCCCGCAACAGTGCTCTGATGATAGATAAGCTGAGCAGAGGCCTCACGATTGAAATTATCTTTGTGGCGGCATTTATCGGCCTTGCCTTCTGGTCACCCGTCGTCATGCTCATCAGTATATTGCCGGGACTTTTTCCGATCGTACTTGCCGGAAGTATTTTGCTTCTTACCGGTCAGGGCTTGCAATTCGCCAGCGTCATCGCGTTGACGGTTTCGTTCGGACTTGGCTTGAGCGCGACCATTCACTTTCTCAATCGCCTGCAGATCGAGGACATCGATCCCGATCCTGCGGTTGGCGTCGAACGCGCAACTATCCTGGTCGGACCGCCCTTGATCCTCACATCGGCTGTGCTCGCCTGTGGTCTCGCCATGACGGTACTTTCCGGTTTGCCTTCGCTCCGGCTGTTCGGCTGGCTCAGCGCTTTTGCGATGGTAGCGGCGCTGATCGCGGACCTGTTCATGTTGCGGCCAATCGCAATGTTCCTGAGCAAGGTCGTGCGTCGCCTGTCGCGGCACTCTTTGCTGCGATCGCCAGTCAAATAGAATGAACGCTGCTCAGCTTGTGCGCCTCAGATTTACCGAGACGGCTTTGATGGTGGATTGAGGATCCTGCGACCTGATTACGACCGATTGACGCCCGCCATGCGTTACCAGCGTCAGCGTAGCGACGTACGATGCCGCTCTGGCTACCACCTGAAAACGGTCACCTTCTGCCCTGCCGGAAATTGTTCCGGAGGCGCCGCGAGACGATTCGCTCCAATAGCCTGAGATCGCACCGGCGGAGTAATCTGCGCTTGCACGCAGGTCAAAGTTGGCACCCTGGCTGGCACAGCGGATGTTGAGCTGAAGTTTGCTTTGTTCGCGCAGAACGTCATAAGTTGCGCGGCATCTGATCGACTCATTTGAGCCGTTGGATAGCTCGATTGTGCCGGACCCGGACCACTGTCCGGCGAGTCGGTCAAACGGTGCTATCCTCTGTGCATAAGAAGGCCCCACGGCGGAAAGCGCAAGCGCCATGGCCAAAACAGCCCCGCGCATGAAAGCAGTCGCCCCTCGTAACGGCACCGACATCTCCGCACTCGATACAGCCGTTGCGCGCCGATACAACCGCTTCGGCACTCCGCAATATCCGTTGGAACGTGGAAATGCTGCCGCAGTTGTCGTAAAACAATGCACGAAACCGAGGCACCTGACAATGTACCTTAAAATCTGCGCGGTCATCCTTCTGTTACAAATGTTTGCCGGCTTTGCCTTTGCCCAAGAAAAGCGGCAGCCAGCAGGCCAGCCGGGTGGTATTTTGCAGGGCACGGCGGAAGAGCAAGCGGCGTGCGCGCCTGACTCGAACAAGTTCTGCCGTGACGCGATTCCTGACACATTTCGCGTTCTTGCGTGTCTGCAGGAGAACCGTCGCAAGCTCAGAAAGGCCTGCCTGAAGGTCCTCGAGGATCACGGCCAATAGCCTCGCCGCATTCTCGCGCGCACCGGATCAAACACCAAGCACTCCGAATCGCCGAACGCTCAGCGGCTTCGCCGCACAAGCATCCGCAACCCGTCTTTCGGACGGAGCGTTACTTTTTGTACTGGCCACGGAATGCATCCTGACGCCATTTCGAGCGAGAAATGACGCATGACTGCCGCCACCATGATTGAGGCTTCCTGTATTGCGAATGTCGCCCCGATGCAGATTCGCGGCCCAACGCCGAAAGGAAGATAGGCGAAACGATCAATTCTTGTTCGTTCATCGCCAAGGAAACGGCTGGGATCGAAATGGTCAGGTTTTCCCCATAACGCTCGATGACGATGCAGCACATAAGGCGCGATGACGATCATGGTGCCTGGCTTGATCGGTTCACCGGCAAGTTCGTCCGAACCAAGGGCTATCCGGCTGATGGCCGTAATAGGTGGATAAAGACGATTGGTCTCGTCTATGACCGCTCGCGTGACTGGAAGGCGGTCGGCAAGATCCTCGAGTGGACCGTCAAATTCCCGGTCGGCCTCTGTCCTCACCCGCTCACGCCATTCGCGCGATTGCGAGAGCAAATACAGGGTCCAGGTAATGCAATTGGCTGTCGTTTCCTGACCGGCCGCGATGAACGTTAGAATATTCGCGCGAATCTCAATGTCGCTAAGCGCATCGCCGGTCTCCGGATCGCGCGCCTCGAGCAACAGCGTGAGAATATCGCGTGGAGTATTGGTGGGATCCGCTGCGAGACGCCGCTGACGCAGCGCGATAATGTCGTCGACAGTTTTCTCGAAGAACCTAATCGTCGGCTTCAACTTCATGCGCGTTGGCCGTGGCACGACCGATGGCAGACCTAGAATATCGAATGGATCGATGCGCCCAACTGTATCGAAATATGCCGACATAGCGGCGCGCACCTCATTCGGATCTCGCCCGAAGCCGTCTGAAAAAATGGTGCGCTCCAGCACATCCACCGTGATGCGCGTCGACTCGTCCGAGAAATCTACGATCTGACCTTCACGTTGATGAAGGCGGTCGATGAGCGCCTCAGCGGCTTCGATCATCGCAGCCGAGAACGACAACACAGTCTTGCGCGAGAAAAGCGGCGCCAGCGCACGGCGCTGAAGCTTCCACTGATCGCTTTCCACAGTCAGTAACCCGTTTGCCAGAGCTGCAGAAAGCACGCGCCGCTGCAGCCAATCC
>JBKPLN010000544.1:0-4992 GCA_046731635.1 Pseudomonadota bacterium
ACGCTATGGTGACGTCGCGGCTCGATGTCTCCTGGCCCATTGCCGGCCAGTCTTTTGCGACGGCCTCCTTCAAATAAACCGTTGTCGCTTTGCGGACCATCGCGCCATGGTCTGTGTCGAGTCCCTGCGTCAGGCGAAACACGGTTGCCGCCGCAGCCGCTTCGTTCGCCACTTCGTTGTCCGCCTGACTGAAGCGTTCCCAGACGACGAGGATCGCGAAAGCGAGCAGCACTGCATAAACCACCCCCACGGTGGCAAATTTGAACCCGGCCACCTCGTTGTTGTCGCGCAACCGCTCGAGAGGGACATAGCGGCGAACAATCATCGGGCCGCACATCGCCAATATGGTCGTCGGAACAAGCAGGACGAAAGCAGCGACCCAAAGCGGCGTTGTGGTCAGGAAAAAATTGGTGGTCAGGAACGGCATGCAGCGGCCCCTTTTTCCGACTGCCATCAAGATAGACGAAATAATCGGGCGATTGGACTTGTCTTTGATGCAGCAACGGAGAATTGGGACAAACTCGACCACGACAAATGCTAGAGCGCCGATGGAACGGCCCGGCCATGGCAAAAGATCACGCCACTTCGAGCAGGATCTCCGTAAGCCTGTCCGGCGCATCGATCATCACGTCATGGCCGCACGGCACTTCATACGTCCGCCAGGTCGGGTCGGCCTTCACGCGCGCGTAGGCCTTCTCGAACGAGACATTCGGATAGCCTGACGAGCGGATGTACGTTTTCTTTGGAATGCGCTCGCGCGCGCCTGTGAGCGTCAGTTTTTCAGTCATGCTGCCGATCGGCTGCGGCGTGGCGAGGGCGTCAACCCAGGCGCGATCCTTCTCGTTGACTTTGAACGCCGCGGCATTGCGCACCGGCACCGTCGTTTCCCCGCGCGTGAGCGCCGCGCGGATCACCTCCTGCACGGCAGGCTGCACAAGATCGATTGTGGCATCCCCGTTGTCCGGAATGAACGCATCGAGAAAGACGATCGAGCGAATCGCGCCCGGCATCGCCTCGGCGATGCCGGAGATGATGCAGCCGCCATAGGAGTGGCCGACCAGGACAAAATTGTCGAGCCGCTCGCACCTGATGACGTTAAGCACGTCGGCGATGTGCAGCGAGGCATCGATGCCGGGATGCAGCAGATGCGCCCGCTCGCCAAGGCCGGTGAGGTTGGCGTGGACACGATATGTCCCCGTGCTCTCAACCGGTCGGCGACGCGCCGCCAGGCCCAGCCCCCGTGCCAGGCGCCATGAACGAGGACGAAGGTATTGCGGTTCCTGTTTGCATGCTGCCGACTCTCCGCTGTCATGGCGCAAACAACTCCGTTCATCCCCGCGCAAGCGGGGATCCAGCAATTTGTAGAAGAAAACTGGATGCCCGCTTTCGCGGGCACGAACGGGGGGATGGGGTAGCGCCTGTGACTAGCGGGGACAAGATCTCCCTGGACGCGCCCCAAATACCGGATATGGGAAAGAATCACCGGTTGCTCGCTGAGTCGCCAAACCATGCGCTTTTCGCCCCAGTTTCTCGACGAATTGAAAGCCCGGCTTCCTGTCTCGGAAGTCGTGGGCAGGCGCGTCAAGCTCGTGCGGGCCGGCCGCGAGTTCAAGGGGCTGTCGCCGTTCAACAAGGAGAAGACCCCGTCGTTTTTCGTCAACGACCAGAAGCAGGCCTGGTTTGATTTTTCCTCGGGAAAGAACGGCAGCATCTTCGACTTCGTGATGGAAAGCGAAGGTGTGAGCTTTCCCGAAGCGGTGGAACGGCTGGCCCAGATGGCCGGCATGGCGCTGCCGAAAATCTCGCAGGAGGAGGAGGCGCGCGCCGCCCGCCGCAAGACGCTGCACGATATCGTCGAGCTTGCGGCCAAATTCTTCCAGGACACCTTGGCCTCGCGCGCCGGCGCGAAGGCGCGCGGCTATCTCGCCGACCGCGGCCTCGATGCTGCGACACAGCTGAAGTTCAGGCTCGGCTACGCGCCGCCCGAGCGCTATGCGCTCAAGGAGCATCTCGGCTCGCACGGAATTCCCACCGAGGACATGGTCGAGGCCGGATTGCTGATTTCCGGCGACGACATTCCGGTGCCATTCGATCGCTTTCGCGACCGGGTGATGTTCCCGATCACCGATCTGCGGAGCCGCGTGATCGCATTCGGCGGCCGCGCGCTCGAGAAGGATGCGCAGGCGAAATATCTCAACTCGCCGGAGACGCCGCTCTTCCACAAGGGCGCGACGCTCTACAACATTGCAGCCGCGCGCCAAGCCGCGCATGAGGGCGCGCCGCTGATCGCGGTCGAGGGCTATATCGACGTGATCGCGATGGTGACGTCCGGTTTCGGCGGAGCGGTGGCGCCGCTCGGCACGGCCTTGACCGAAGACCAGCTCGGGCTGCTTTGGAAAATGGCGGACGAGCCCGTGCTCTGTTTCGATGGCGACGGCGCGGGCGTGCGCGCGGCCTATCGCGCGGTCGATCTTGCCATGCCGCGCCTCAAGCCCGCCAAGAGCCTGCGGTTTGCCCTGCTTCCGCAGGGACAGGATCCGGACGACCTCGCGCGTTCGGGCGGGCGCGAGGCTGTGAGCGAAGTCATCGGCGCAGCGCGGCCGCTTGCCGACATGTTGTGGGCGCGCGAGACGGAGGGGCACACGTTTGACACGCCGGAGCGGCGGGCGGCGCTTGAAGCCCGCGTCAACGAGGTGACGGCATCGATCGTCGACGACGCGGTGCGAAGATACTACCGTCAGGATTTTGCCGCCCGACTCGCCAATTTCTTTGCGCCCGCGCTCCCGCCGCAACGGGAAGCGCGCCGGGACGGAAACTGGCGCGAGCGCGATGGCGATCGGCGCCGGCCAGCGGCACCGCGTGGCGCGAACAGGGCGATGCCCTATGTCGTGGTCAGCCAGCAGCTCTCATCAAGCCCGGTGCATCGCGGCCACCGCACTGCGGTTCCCCGGCGAGAAGCGCTCATCCTGCAGGCCGCCCTGAACCATCCCTGGCTGCTGCACGATCATCTCGAGGAGCTTGCCTCGCTCGAGTTCCGCCACACGGACGCCGAGCGCGTAAAGGGGGCGCTGATCGATATCGCGGCCCATGCCGCCGTATTGGATGCCGGGGCACTTATGGAAGAACTGGCCGCACGCAACCTCGTCGAGGTGGTGGAGCGAATCGCCCTCGCGATCACCACGCCTTCGGTGTGGGGAGCCCGGCCGGAGGCAGCGCCCGAGGACGTTTTGGTGACCTGGTCGCAGCTTGTCGCCTTGCATCGGCAATGGCATTCACTAACTAAGGAGCTTAAGGACGCCGAGCAGGCGCTGGGCCAGGACACGAGCGAAGCCAATTACTTGCGCTTGCGCGACGTCAAAGCCCGTCTGTCGCGAATGGAGGGTACCGAGGCCCTGATTGAGGGTTTCGGAGCCTCTTCCGGTCGGGGCGTTCGTAGCTTATAGGGTCCTCCGCCCGTCTTCTGAGGGCCGGGGACGCACCAAGCCGGGCTGGAATAAAGGGTCCATTCCAGCGGTATTCTTTAGTTAATCGGAGCTTAGAGGGTTCCGACGAGACTGGGTGACCTGATTCGGGGGCCGCGCCTGCGCCGGCGCGCCCCTTTTTGGCCGTGAGCCCCCAAGGGGCCGCGCACCGGGTGTGACAGGACCAGGACGGTCTAGGAGAGGCGGAATGGCGAGCAAGACAAAGGCGACGCAGGCGAAAGAAAAAGAAGAAGCTCCGGAGAAGGAAGAAGGCGCGCCCGATACCCCGCTGCCGCTTCTCGATCTCTCCGATGCCGGCGTGAAGAAGATGATCAAGGCCGCCAAGAAGCGCGGCTACGTCACCATCGACCAGATCAACGAAGTGATGCCGTCCGGCGAGGTGTCCTCCGACCAGATCGAGGATGTCTACGCGATGCTCAATGAGATGGGCATCAACGTGGTCGAGACCGAGGACGCCGACAACGAAGAGGGCGAGAAGGCCGACGAAGCCGACGATGACGAAGAGGAGACTGGCTCCGAGGTCGTCGAGGCCAAGACGAAATCGCTGGCGACAACCGAGAAGAAAGAGCCGTCCGAGCGCACCGACGATCCCGTGCGCATGTATCTGCGCGAGATGGGTTCGGTCGAGCTGCTCTCGCGCGAGGGCGAGATCGCCATCGCCAAGCGCATCGAGGCCGGCCGCGAGGCGATGATCGCCGGCCTGTGCGAAAGCCCGCTCACCTTCCAGGCCATCATCATCTGGCGCGACGAGCTCAACGAGGGAAAAGTCTTCCTCCGCGACATCATCGATCTTGAAGCGACCTATGCCGGCCCCGACGCCAAACAGATGCAGCCGCCGGCAATTGGTCCCGATGGCAAGCCCATCATGCCCGCGGTCGGTACGCCCGTTCCCGGCGCGCCGCACCTGCAGGTCGTGCAGACGCCGGCGCCGCCGGCAGCGCCGCCCGCCGCCACACCGTTCAAGGGTGGCGGTGATGAGGACGAAGAGAAGGATCCGGGCGAGGCTGCCGCCGAGAGCGATTACGACGAAGACGACATGGAGAATTCGCTTTCGCTCGCCGCTATCGAGGCCGAGCTGAAGCCGAAAGTGGTCGAGACCTTCGACACCATCGCGGATTCGTTCAAGCGGCTGCGCCGCCTGCAGGAGCAGGACATCGAATTCCGCCTGAAGAACTCCTCGCTCTCGCCCGCGCAGGAGCGCAAGTACAAGAAGCTGAAGGAAGAGATCATCTCCGAGGTGAAGTCGCTGCGGCTCAACCAGGCGCGCATCGATTCTCTCGTCGAGCAGCTCTACGACATCAACAAGCGGCTCGTCTCCAACGAAGGCCGGCTGATGCGGCTCGCCGAAAGCTACGGCGTCATCCGCGAGGACTTCCTTAAGCAGTACATGGGCGGCGAGCTCGACCCGCGCTGGCTCAACCGCGTGTCGAAACTGTCCGCAAAGGGCTGGAAGAATTTCGTCGCCAGGGAGAAGGATCGCATCAAGGAGATCCGCTCGATGGTACACGAT
>JBKPLN010000545.1:0-3190 GCA_046731635.1 Pseudomonadota bacterium
GCCTCAGCCCGATAACGCAGCACCAGCCGATTCCGGTACTGCAAATCCCGCCATGAACAAGCAATTTCAGGCATGCGCCGCTCAAAACGCGGAAAGAGCGGAACGGCTCATAAAAGAAATCGAAATGAGAGTTCGGCCGGACAAGGATCAGGCGCAGAGCTTCGAAACTTTCCACAGAACCGCTTCCGACATGGCCAAGATGCTGATCGCTTCCTGCGCGCAGCCGATACCCGCCGATCCGATCGCACGATTGGATGCTGCCAATGACCACTTGACTGCCCTGAACTATGCGGCAACGACCGTGCAAATCACCTTCGACAAATTTTATGTGAAGCTGAATAACGACCAAAAATCGCGCTTCGACGCGATGGCTAGCCGCTGAAGGCTACATCCCAAAAATCACATCGGGATCGTTTTTTCTCTTCAGGTTTCGATAGCGCGCGAGTGCCCACAGGGGAAAAAACTTCCGGTAGCCGTGATATCGCAGATAGAAAACCCGTGGAAAGCCGGTTGCGGTAAATTGCTCCTCGTCCCACAAACCGCTTTCAGTCTGTGTTTTGGAAAGATATCCGACGCCCCTTTCGACCGCCGAATTGTTTATCTCGCCAGCGGCCATCAGGCCGAGCAGAGCCCAGGCGGTCTGGGATGACGTGGTGGCAGCTGGTTCGTGACCACGATAGTCGAGCTTGTAGCTGGTACCGTCCTCGCCCCAACCGCCATCAGGATTCTGAATAGATAGAAGCCACTCAACGGCCTTGCGGATTTCCGCTGACTTTCGATCAATCCCGCAGGCATTGAGGGCGCACAGAGAAGACCAGGTGCCGTAGATATAATTGAGACCCCAGCGTCCATACCAGCTTCCGTCCGGCCTTTGTGTCGTCCGAAGATAGGCAACGCCTCTCGAAAGGCACTCGCTGTTGTCCAATGTTTCGCCCAGCTGCGCGAGCATCGAGACGCAGCGCGCGGTGACATCCTCCGTCGGCGGATCGATCAGGGCGCCATGGTCGGCAAAGGGAATGTTGTTTAGATAGTCATAGACATTGTCTACGTCGAAAGCCGCCCACCCCCCGTTACGGCTCTGCAAGCCCTTGATCCATTCCACGCCGCGGTCGATGGCGTGGTCATAGCGCGCCCCCGCCCCGATCCGGCGGGCACGGTCCATCGCCATGACAACGACGGCGGTGTCATCGAGATCAGGATAGTGCGGATTGGCATACTGAAAAGCCCAGCCTCCCGGCCGGACCTGTGGGCGCCGGAAACCCCAATCGCCGACAACATTGAACACCTGGCGCGGCAATAGCCAATCGAGCCCGCGCAGGGCGGCCGTGCGCGCTTCATTGCTCCCCAGTTCGAGCATTGCGTGACACGTGAGCGCCGTATCCCAAACGGGCGATACACAAGGCTGGCAATAGGCTTCATTCTTGCCGAGAACCAGCAATTTCTCCACCGAACCGCGCGCGACGGCAGCATTCTCGCTGTCGCCAAGCACATCAAACATCATCGTGGCATTGGCCATGGCTGGAAAGATAGCGCCCAAGCCATCGTCGCCATTGAGGCGCTCGGTCACGAAGCCAACGGCCCTGTCAATTGATCGGCGACGCAAGTTTTTGGGAAAAAGTTTACTTGCCGGGCGGAGCACGGCGTCGAGCCCGCGAAAAAGTGCAAACCAGGTCCAGCGCTGATGCGGCGCCTTCGCCGCGGGCCCGATCGAGAGCGGAGGCTGCAGAAAAAGCTCGTCTATCCTGATCCCGAGTGGATTTCTTGCCTGCGGACGCAAGGCCTGCAGGACCAACAGCGGAACTAGGACAGTTCGCGCCCAATACGAAACCTTCGAGAGGTGGAACGGAAACCACCGCGGCAGCAACATGATTTCGACCGGCATTTCCGGCACGCTGCGCCAGCTCAAAATCCCATAGAGCGACAGCAGCGCGCGAGTGAACACGTTGCAGTGGATCGCCCCACCGCGCGCGAGGATTGCTTCGCGGGCCCGTTTCATATGAGGGACATCCGGGCTGTCGCCGATCATCTTGAGCGCAAAGTACGCTTTGACGCTCGCGCTCATGTCAAAATCGCCGTCATGATAAAGCGGCCAGCCGCCATGCCTGCTTTGGATGCGGCGCAGATAGTTGGCAATCTTCTGCTCGAGCGCCGCGTCTCTCGGTTCGCCGCGATAGTGCCGAAGCAAGATATATTCGGAGGGAATCGTCGCGTCGGCTTCGAGTTCGAACACCCAATGCCCGTCGCTCTGCTGGCAGTCGAACAACGCCTGTCCTGCCGTGTCGGCCGCATCGCCGAAGCGGGGCGAGGAATGCGATTTCTCCACCAGCGTCATGCGGCTACCCTAAGGCGCTGACCGGTTAGATCGGCGGCGCGATACCCGGAACGAACCGCGCTTTCAATCGTCGCCGGCAAGCCGGTCGCAGTCCAGTCGCCTGCGAGAAAGAGGTTCCCCCATTTCGTTTCCGGCCCCGGACGCAGCGCATTTTGCTCCGGTGTGGCGGCAAACGTCGCGCGCCGCTCACGAACGATCTGCCAAGGCGGCAACGTGGGCGGAAGGGCGGATACTTTCGCGACCTCGCCCCAGATGGTCTGCGCCAGATCGGTGCGCGGCATCGTAAAGTAATCGCCGCCGTCACTGATGGTCACCGAAATCCGGCCTGGCAGGGCAAAAATCCATTGGCAGGTGCCGTTGATCACCCCCAGTATCGGGGGCAACCCAGCGGGAGGCTCGATGCGGAAATGCGCATTCACGATCCCACGAAATGAGGACGGAGCCTGCAAATCCGGCACGAAATTCGCTGCCACATAGGGCGGAACGGCAAGGATTACCGCATCGTTAATTCCGAGCTCGATATTCCCTTTTGCAAATTCGAGTTGCGACACGCGACGACCGTCAAATTTGACTGCAGTCAACTCGTCCTCGAACACGACCGAAACGCCACGCTCGCTCAAATAGCGAATCGCAGGTTCGACAAATACGTTTGCCAATCCGTCACGCGCAAGCAATGGCCGGCACGCCTGCCCGGCGAGACCAAGCGTTTCACGGATTAGCACGCTGGCCAGTTTCGCTGATCCGTGGCGGGGTTGGATGTTGAGCGCGGCAAGCAGCAAAGGCTCGAGCAAGCGCTCATAAATCGGCCCCGAGCAACTTATGACTTCTGCGATGGGCTTATCGGCCGGAGTCCAGAGG
>JBKPLN010000546.1:0-2529 GCA_046731635.1 Pseudomonadota bacterium
AGATAGCATTCCGCCCCGCACGCGTCCTGATGCAGGATTTTACAGGCGTGCCTGCAGTCGTTGATCTTGCCGCCATGCGCGATGCGATGAAGCAGCTCGGCGGCGATCCAAAGAAAATCAACCCGCAAGTGCCCGTCGACCTGGTCATCGATCATTCAGTGGCGGTCACCTTCTTCGGCAACAACGCTGCCTTCAAGAAAAACGTCGAGGAGGAGTATCGGCAGAATCAGGAACGCTACAAATTCCTGAAATGGGCGCAGCGATCATTCGACAATTTCAGCGTTGTGCCACCAGGAACCGGCATCTGCCATCAGGTCAACCTTGAATATCTCTCGCGCGTTGTCTGGAACCGCAAGGAAAAGGTGAAGGTCGATGGGAAGACCGCGACGATGGAGATGGCCTATCCCGACACTCTGGTGGGCACCGATTCGCATACGACCATGGTGAATGGCCTCTCTGTGCTCGGGTGGGGCGTCGGCGGCATCGAAGCGGAGGCAGCGATGCTCGGTCAGCCACTGTCAATGGTGCTGCCCGAGGTGATCGGCTTCAGGCTGGCGGGCAAGCTGAAAGAGGGCGTCACCGCCACCGATCTCGTGCTGACAGTCACCGAGATGCTCCGCAAGCGCGGCGTGGTCGGAAAGTTCGTCGAATTCTTTGGCCCGGGACTGGAGTTTCTCACCATTGCCGACCGGGCGACACTCGGCAACATGTCGCCGGAATACGGCGCTACATGCGGGTTCTCGCCGATCGACGACGATACGATCCGCTACATGAAAGACACGGGCCGTCCATCCGATCTGGTTGCACTGGTCGCGGCCTATGCGAAAGCGCAGGGCATGTATCGGGTGAAAACGACGCCCGATCCGCTTTTCACGGACGTGCTGAAGCTGGAATTGAGTTCGGTCGAACCGTCGCTCGCCGGGCCGAAGCGTCCGCAGGACCGGGTAGCATTAAAGGAAGTCAAGGCTGGCTTTGCGCAGTCGCTGGACAAGGAATTCGGCAAGAGCGCCGAGGCCAAGAAGCGCGTGAAGGTTTCAGGCAAAAACTATGATCTCGGGCATGGCGATGTCGTCATCGCGGCGATCACATCCTGCACCAACACATCCAATCCCAATGTGATGATCGGCGCCGGCCTGCTCGCCCGCAAGGCTGCAGCGAAAGGTTTGGCCGCCAAGCCCTGGGTCAAGACCTCGCTTGCGCCCGGCTCGCAGGTCGTTGGCGAGTATCTCGACAAGTCCGGCCTGCAAAAGGATCTCGACAAGCTCGGCTTCCATCTCGTCGGCTTCGGCTGCACGACATGCATCGGGAATTCGGGTCCGCTTCCGCCGGAGAATTCAAAGGCGATCAACGACAACGATCTTGTGGCGGCAGCCGTGCTGTCCGGCAATCGCAATTTCGAAGGCCGCGTCAATGCCGATGTGCGCGCGAACTACCTCGCTTCTCCGCCATTGGTTGTTTCTTATGCCATAGCGGGCTCGATGAATGTCGATATCGCGCGAGATCCGCTCGGCACAGACCAGAAGGGCAAAAAAATCTTCCTCAAGGACATCTGGCCCTCAAATAAGGAGATCGGAGACTTCGTTGCGAAGAACATCACCAGGCAGATGTTCTCAAAGAAGTACGGCGATGTCTTCAAGGGCGACTCCAACTGGCGAAAAATCAGTGTGAAAGGCGGGGTGACGTACGATTGGGACAAGAAATCTACCTACGTGCAGAACCCGCCGTACTTCGTGGGAATGGGGCGCTATCCCAAGCCGCTCGAAGATATCGTCGATGCGCGCGTACTCGCTTTGCTCCTCGATTCAATCACGACCGACCACATTTCACCCGCCGGTTCGATCAAGGTCGATTCGCCGGCCGGCAAGCACCTTATCGAACACAAGGTGAAGCCTGCTGACTTCAATCAGTACGGCACCCGTCGCGGCAACCACGAAGTGATGATGCGCGGCACCTTTGCCAATATCCGCATCAAGAACCAGATGGTGCCCGGCGTCGAAGGTGGCGTTACCATCCATTATCCATCGAAACAGCGCATGCCGATCTACGACGCGGCGATGAAGTACAAGGCCAGCGGAGTTCCTTTGGTGGTTTTCGCGGGGAAGGAATACGGCAGCGGCTCTTCGCGCGACTGGGCGGCCAAAGGTTCGGTTCTGCTTGGGATCCGCGCGGTTGTTGCGCAGTCTTTCGAGCGCATTCACCGGTCCAATCTCGTCGGCATGGGCGTGATGCCCTTGGTATTCGAAGAAGGAACTTCCTGGCAGTCACTTGGGCTCAAGGGCGACGAGCAGGTCACGATCCGAGGGCTGCACGGCGAACTCAAGCCTCACCAACGTTTGATCGCCGAGATCGTGTCTGGCAATGGCACCCTCAAGCGGGTCCCCCTGATCTGCCGTATCGATACTTTGGACGAGCTGGATTACTTCAAGAACGGCGGCATTTTGCAGTACGTCCTGCGTCAATTGGCTGGTTAGTCGGCGCCGCCCACTGGTGGTGGGCAGGAGGGGGCACTCACCGCGAAGTGAGTGGCGG
>JBKPLN010000547.1:0-2606 GCA_046731635.1 Pseudomonadota bacterium
TCGAGCGCTAGTTTTCGTGAGGTGTCTCGGTCGATGTCCTCAAGCGCCTGCGCGCGGGCGACAAGCAGCACTGCACGCTTGCGGCGGTAGTCGGACTTTTCCAGTGAAGGTTTCATTTGATCCAGCGCTTCAATTGCGCCAGCCCAATCACCGGCAGTGCAGCGATAGTCGAGCACTGCCTGTCCGGCCCACGCCACTGCGGGACTGATCCTCGCCGCTTCCTCGGCTGCCTGCCGCGCGGCGGCGCCATCGTTGCGGCGATGTGCTTCTATATAGAGACCGCGCAATCCCAATAATTTTGTTTCGTTGCGCCGGGTCATCTCTCGAAATGCGCGCTCGGCCGTGGTTCGATCGCCGGCCATCTGGGCCGATTGCGCAGTGAGTAACAACGCGAGCGGATCACCGGGAGACAGTCGTGCCGCCTCGTCGGCAGATTTCCGCGCGAGTTGCATATCTCCGGCTCCGATTGCAATCAGGCCGCGGCTGACCGCCAGGTAGCCTTTGACGGCACGCCTGTGCCGGAAAAACAGGGATACCTGCTCTGGCGATCGCAAAATACTGCGCACGATCGACCACAGCAACGTGATTATGAGCACGAGCACGGCGATCGCGAAGGCCGCAACCATCACCGACGTTTCGACACGGTAGCCCAGCCAGGTTATTGCAACTTCGCCTGGACGATCGGCGATCCAGGCAAAGCCGGCGGCAATGACGGTAACGGACGCCAGAAAAAGAACGATGCGGATCATTCGAACCTCATCGCCTGCCCAGCGCGCGCGTGGCATCGGCAACGAGTTGACGCGCGGCTGTTAGGGCAGCTTGTCGGGCGCGGGCCTTGTCGATCCAGCTCTGTGCCGGCGCACGAATTGCAGCGTCGAGCTTGGCGAGGTCGGTGAGCGCACCATCGATATCGGCGTGCGCTGCTTCGACCTCGATTCGTGCGAGCACCGTCGAGGCGTCGTTGCCGGCCGGCGCACCGACCGGGCGGATGCGCACAAGCTTGCTGGCATTGGCCTCGATCCGCTCCAGTAAACTTCCACCCGACCCTTGCGAGCCCGCTGCCTTGGACATCGCTGGAATCAGGGCGCTCAATTCCTGCCCTAGCGCTGCTGCAGTCGGCACGCCGTGTGCTGCAAATGGCGCCAGCAGCTTCAGTGTATTTTCGTCCACGCCGAGAGACCTAGCTGCGTCCAATTCGGCGATGAAGGGCACGCCGCTCACGACCTCGTCGCGAAGCGCGGTTACGGCCTGTGCAAGCCTTGCGCCAACATCAACGGGAGTCGATTTGGTCGTCTGCTCAAGCGCAGCGATCCGCTTTTGAAGGGCGTCCACATCGGCAGAAGACAAGCCGGCAGAGGTATTTCTGCTGAGATCCTGCAGGCTGCTCCGCAGCTGGGCGACCGATTTGCCGGCCGCGTCCGCTCGCGCACGTGCGTCGGCAGCACCGGCAGCGGCTTCCTCGCTGTGCTTGGTCAGCGCAGTCAGGGCAATGCCGAGCGACTTCATGGCGTTGTCGGCTGCTGAAAGCCGCTCTGAAACACTCGGGTCGTTGGCCGGAATTTTTGCAAGCGCAGCCTCGACCTTTGCTATCCGCTGCGCGAGCACATCGAGCTGCGCGTTTGGCTCGGTTGATACCGCGTGACGGACTGGCGCTGCGCCGGCCAGCCAGAGGCCGACGAAAGCAATCACAGCAACCGCTGCGCCAGTTACTCCGCCGGCAAGCGCCGGCCCACTGAGCCAGAAGGCACGACCGGACGACGAATTCGCAGGCCCGATGGATTCCGGCTTTGATTCGGATCGCGTCGCCGACTCATCCGCGGGCTTGACCTGCTCCGGCCCGGGCGGTCCGGATGGCTCGGAGTGAGCGCGACCAGCCGCTGCTTCTGGAACCTCGGTTGCAGTCAAATCGATGGTCGGCGCCCGGCGCTTTCGGCGGGACGCCCCTGCCGCAGGGTCAGATGTTGTGCGCTTATCGGGCATGCGCGCTTCCTCCGCGAATCGCCTCAACCCCGCAGGCAGGAAATAACGCAAATGTCGGGTGTGCGCCAATAATCAAGCGGTTGGCGCCTGCAAAAGTTCAATCAATGCGGCTTCATCGGGGCGACTGGCGATATCAACGCGGCTGGCATCGGCGAGGGGCTCGGCCACTTGCAACGACAGGCAAAGATGGCGCACCGCAAGCGCCGGGGCTGCGACGCCGGCCATCTTTGCACCAGCCACGTAGCTGTCGGCGGCTCGGCGGGAGAAGTGCATCACCGCGTCAACTATACCAGCCTCAAGCGCATCCTTGAGGGCCGGTGGAAACGGCAAAGCGACCGCGCGATAGACGATACGGATTTCGGCGGCAATTCCGCGCGCCGACAATTCCCCGATGAGATCGGCTGCACGATCCTCACCGGCAAGATACAACAGCGGCGTATTTCGATCGGGCCGACGGGTCCGGATGAGCTGTAGAAGATCACGTGCCCCGCCATCCGCCGACAAGACGTCTTCGAATCCGCTTTCGCGTGCAGCTTCCGCGCTGCGCCGACCGACCGCAAACAGCGGCAGCTTCATGAGCGCGTTGCCCGACGAACTCTCCCTTATGGCGTTTGCCGCATTTGCGC
>JBKPLN010000548.1:0-1738 GCA_046731635.1 Pseudomonadota bacterium
GAACTGGACTACTTCAAGAACGGTGGCATTTTGCAGTACGTCTTGCGTCAGTTGGCTGGTTAGCGGCTGCCCACTGGTGGTGGGCAGAGGGGGCACTCACCGCGAAGTGAGTGGCGGGTGATCGAGAGAGCGATCTATAAAACGCGGGCGAGGCAAGGACTGCGGTAACGATATGAGCTATCGCCACATCACCTTTGCGTTCGCGTTTATTTGCACCACGACTGCGGCGTCAGCAACTGAGCCGCGTGCGGTCATTGAATTGTTCACAAGCCAGGGCTGTTCGTCTTGTCCGGCCGCTGACAAGCTGCTGGGCGAGCTGTCGCGTGACCCCTCGCTGCTGACCATGAGTCTCGCGGTTGACTACTGGGATTATCTTGGCTGGAAGGACACCCTGGCGCTGCACGGCCATTCCGATCGCCAACGCGCATATGCCGAAGCTCGCGGCGACCGCGAGGTCTATACGCCGCAGGTCGTCGTGAATGGCACCGTCCATGTACTCGGAAGCGACAAGGCCGCGATTGAAAAAGCCATCATGCAAACGCGGCGCAATTCTGCGGTGCTTGCGTTGCCAGTGCAAGTGAACGTGGCCGACGGGAAGGTGACAGTGAATGTGTCTGCGGCCCAGGGCGAGCATCGCAGCGGGGAGGTTTGGCTTTGCCCGACCACGAGCAAGGTTGCTGTGCAAATCGGCCGCGGCGAAAATCAGGATCGCAGTTTGACCTACCACAACGTGGTGCGCCGCTGGATCAAGCTTGGCAATTGGGACGGGCAGACTCAAACTTTCAGCTTACCGCTCAGCGAAATCCCGAAAGGCGATTTTTCACTTAAAGACATCGATCGACTCGACGTCGTCGTGCAAAGCGGTGTGGCGTCGAAGCCCGGCGTGATGCTGGGAGCGTCGTCCGCAGCTTGTTGCAGCGCGCCGGCAAATTGATCTCGCAAAAAAATTGAATCGCTCTGAAAACAAAAATCGGGCCGGCACCAAGCCGGCCCGAAGGCATTAGGGGATTGAACCGTACGCGGAACTCAACTGGCCCGGCCGATCGAGCCCCGGGGGGCTGGGGGGCTGAGGAATCCGGTGCTCGTACCGGACCGGGCCTTGAGGCAACGCTAGCGTTATCCCAATCCAGCGTGACCGGCGATTGACCGAAATTGGGCGTTATTGTGGGAGGGTTTAACGACTTCGTGATCGTCTATCCGCTGTTTTGGTGGGTTTTCGAGTAAGTTTGGCATGCAAGTAAGCTCTTGCCGCGCGCGTTCTCCGGCGCGATCATGTCACTGGGACAAAAGGGAGGCGCCGCATGTCGTTCGGTTCCGGCGAATTAGACCCCAGCCAGCCGGTTGGGGGCGGCGGTAGTCAGGTGCGCACCGCCCCCTCAAATCAGGTGACCTTCAGCCGCCGCGAACTCAATCGCATTCTCGACCTCTATGGCCGCAAAGTTGCCGCTGGCGAATGGCGCGACTACGCCATCGATTTTCTGAAAGACAGGGCTGTTTTTTCGGTGTTCCGCCGCACGTCCGAAGTGCCGATTTATCGCATCGAAAAGAATCCAAAACTGGAACGCCGGCAGGGAACTTACAGCGTGATCTCTGCGACGGGACTGGTCGTTCGGCGTGGCCACGAGCTTGAGCGCGTATTGCGCTCGATCGACCGTTCGCTCGCGCTGGTTCCGAACTGAGGCTGATCAGGGCGGCGCGCTTGCCCCCGGCCCGAGCGCGCGTTGCATCAGCACAGTGT
>JBKPLN010000549.1:0-2084 GCA_046731635.1 Pseudomonadota bacterium
GCTCGGGACCTATACGACCGCCTGGACCGGGCCGAAAATAGGATCGAACAGTGTCTGCCTCCACCCGACGGTTACCCTCGACGACGATCGAAGTGACCGTCTGCGCAACCGCAGCGCCCGACGAGGCAACTGTCACGAAGCCAGCGCCGACAAGGATACCGCCGAGGATCAGGCAGCCGATAGCCAGTCCCCGAACCGTCCCCAAACAAAGTCCCATTCGCTACGCGCCCTTTTGATCCATGCGGCCGCCCCCACTGCGGATTCGACAGACGGTCCGGGCTGGCATAGGCGAGCTTTTTACAGCGTTTTTTACACGCTGCAAACGAAGTCCGGCCGAAACTTTCCCTTTTCCCTCAAAAAGTTGCCCGTCAGCAACGGTCAGGAAGTGGCCAAGTGGAGGATGTCATTAAAGGTAGCAAAAATCATCAACATCAGGACGATCGCCAATCCGATCCTGAAGCCGAGTTCCTGCGCCCGTTCCGACAACGGCCGTCCCCGTATCAACTCAATGGCGTAGAACAAAAGGTGACCCCCATCGAGCAGCGGAATTGGAAACAGATTTAGCAGTCCGATCGATACCGACAGCACGGCCGTGAGGTGAACCAGTGGCGCGAATCCGGCAGTGGCAACCTGCCCTGATACCTGCGCTATTCGAATCGGTCCGCCAAGCTGATCGGCTGCCTCCCGCCCGGTGAACACGCCTCCAATGTAGGAGAGCGTACGGTCGACCACGAACCAGGTTTCCTGTGCGCCCATGACGATTGCGCGCATCGGCCCCGCCTTCTCGGTCTTGATATCGCCTGGCGCCATCGAACGGCTGATGCCGAGCACGCCCAGCCGGTGAACATTGCCGAAATTGTCCTTGAGTTCCTTGAGTTGCGGCACAGCTTTGAGCGTGACCTGCGCATTGTCGCGCTCGACCTCGATGGCCAGCGGCGCACCCGCGCTGATGCTGACGATGCGCTGCATGTCGGAGAAGCTTTCAATCTTCTCGCCGTTGATCGTCAGAACCAGGTCGCCGGGCTTGAAGCCGGCTGCCTGGGCGGCGCTGCCAGGCTGGATTGTATCGACACGCGCGCTCGTGGTCTGCTTGCCAACGGTCATGAATATGCCGGCAAAAATCGCGATCGCCAGCAGGAAGTTTGCAATCGGACCAGCGGCTACGACGGCCGCGCGTGCTGCGAGGGGTTGAAATTGGAAGCTGTCCCTTTTTTCAGCTTCCGTCATGCCGGCTGCCGCCGCCGAGTCTGGGACACTCGCTGCGTTCTCGTCGCCGAAGAATTTCACATAGCCGCCAAGCGGAATGGCTGAAATCTTCCAGCGCGTACCATGGCGGTCGTAGAAGCCCGCTATCTCGGGACCGAACCCGATTGAAAACACCAACACCTTGATGCCGCACCAACGCGCCATCAGGAAATGACCAAGTTCGTGAAAAAACACGACGATGGTCAGAACAAACAAAAACGGAACGATATAGCCGACGAGGCCGCTTCCGAATGTGGTCAAGCCTGCCATGATTTCCATACCCATTACTGCCTCGCCTTAGCGGATTTTTCGTGCCGCCCGTGAATGACCTAGGATGCCTTTACGGCAATTTCGGGCATGATGTCTCGTGCCAGACTTCTTGCAATATGGTCAACGGACAACGCGACATCAATTCCAGCCGGTTCCGCAAGAAGACCCTGTGCGCCAGCCCTTTCCAGCGTCGCCTCAACCAGGGCCGCTATGGCGGGGAAGCCAATCCGCCCCGCAATGAATTCTCCTACCGCGACCTCGTCCGCGGCATTCAGCACGGTGGGCGCAGCCCCACCTGTTTCCAGGGCGCGCCGCGCCAAAGCGAGGGCAGGAAATCGGTCCAGATCGGGCGCTTCAAAGGTGAGCTCATGCAATGCAGCCAAATCCAGTCTGGCAGCGGGCCCGTCGATCCGCTGAGGCCATGCCAGACAATGGGCGATTGGAATCCGCATGTCGGGCGACCCGAGCTGAGCGACCACGGAGCCGTCACGAAATTCGACGAGTCCATGCACCACCGATTGCGGATGAACCAGCACATCTATTTCATCCGAACTGAGCGAGAACAGATG
>JBKPLN010000550.1:0-2760 GCA_046731635.1 Pseudomonadota bacterium
CTGCCAGTCTGGGCGCGTGCAGTAGCTTCGATTTTTTCGCCAAAAAAGATGACACGGCCCCCGATGCGCCGGCCGACCGGCTTTACAACGAGGGACTATACCTTCTGAATGCCAAGAACGATCCAAAGCAGGCGGTCAAGAAGTTCGAAGAGGTCGACCGCCAGCACCCGTACTCCGAGTGGGCACGCAAGTCCCTGATCATGACGTCATATGCGTACTATCAGGCGGGCGACTACGACGACTGTGTCAATGCGGCGAAACGCTATATTACGCTGCATCCCGGTGGGGCCGACGCTGCGTACGCGCAGTATCTGATCGGCTCGTCTTATTTCGATGAAATTCCAGACATTACCCGCGATCAGGCACGCACCGAAAAAGCACTCGGCGCACTTGACGAAGTCGTCCGCAAATATCCCGGCAGCGAATATGCCGTCAGCGCCAAACAAAAAATTGAAGTCGCCCGCGATCAATTGGCCGGCAAGGAAATGGAGGTCGGCCGCTATTACCAGAAGAAGAAAGACTACACCGGCGCGATCAACCGGTTCAAAGTGGTCGTCACCAAATTCCAGACGACGCGTCACGTCGAGGAAGCGCTGATGCGGTTGACCGAATCCTATATGGCGCTCGGCATAATGGACGAGGCCCAGACGGCGGCCGCGGTCCTTGGGCATAATTTCCCGGACAGCTCATGGTACAAGCATGCTTACGCGCTGGTGAAAACCGGCGGTGTCGAGCCGAAGGAAAATCAGAGTTCCTGGATCAGCAAGGCCTTCAAACGCGTCGGGTTGGGTTAGCGACCAGGCCCAAGATTTACCCACATCGTCTTGGCCGGGCTTGTCCCGGCCATCGTCGTCTTTGAATATGCGGAATCGCAGGACTGCATGCCTGGCCGCAGGCCGGGCGGGATCATCCAGGACAGTGAGACCATGCTCTCCCGACTTTCGATCCGCGACATCGTTCTGATCGACCGGCTCGACATCGACTTCGCCGACGAGCTTGCCGTGCTGACCGGAGAGACCGGCGCAGGCAAATCGATCCTGCTCGATGCCTTTGCTTTGGCCTTGGGCGGGCGCGGGGACCAGTCGCTGGTGCGGCAGGGTATGGAGCAAGGTCAGGTTACTGCGGCGTTCGAGGTTGCACGCGATCATCCGGCGCGGGCCGTTCTCGCAGCCGACGCTATCTCGGTTGAAGATGAACTGATCCTCCGTCGCGTGCAGTTCGCCGACGGACGCACCCGTGCTTTCATCAACAACCAGCCGGTGAGCCTGCAAATTCTCAAGCAGGTCGGGAATTCACTCGTCGAGATCCACGGCCAACACGATGAGCGGGCCCTGATCGACGCCGGGACGCATCGCCGCCTGCTCGACGCTTTCGGCGGGCTCGAGGGCCAGGCGGCAAAGGTCGAGGCCTTATGGACGGCGCGGCAGGACGCGCAGGCTGCAGCGGAAGCTCATAAATCCGAGGTCGAGCGGGCGAAGCGCGAGGGCGACTGGCTGCGTCACGCGGTCGATGAACTCAACAAGCTCTCGCCACAAGCTGGCGAGGAGACCGCGCTTGCCGAGCGGCGCACCGCCATGATGCAGGCTGAGAAAGTCGCGGAGGACTTGCGCAATGCCCACGAGGTCATCGCCGGCGTGAATTCCGGCGTGCCCGCGCTTTCGGGCGTGATCCGGAAGCTCGAGCGGCGCGCGGCGCAGGCGCCCGGCCTGGTCGAGCCGACAGTGAAAGCCCTCGATGCGGCCTTGACCGCACTCGATGAAACGCGGTCACAGCTCGAAGCGGCTCTGCGCACGGCCGATTTCGATCCTGCCGAACTCGAGCGCATCGAGGAACGGTTGTTCGCGCTTCGCGCGGCGGGACGCAAATACAATGTGCCGGTCGACGAGCTGTCCGCGCTGGCTCGTAAATATAAAGGAGACATCGCGCTCATTGACGCCGGCGAGGAAAAGCTCAAGGCGCTGGAGATCGCCGCCGCACAAGCCGAGGCGGCCTACCGCGCCGCAGCCCAGGCACTGTCGCAGGCACGCGGCAAGGGGGGTGCCGCTCTCGACAAGGCCGTCAACGGCGAACTCAAGCCGCTCAAGCTGGAGCGGGCGAAATTTTCCACCCGAATCGACAGCGACCAGTCTGCCGCCGGTCCGCATGGCATCGATCGGGTGGAATTTTGGGTGCAGACCAATCCTGGCACGCGGCCAGGACCGTTAATGAAGGTTGCGTCCGGCGGCGAGCTGGCGCGCTTTCTGCTCGCCTTGAAGGTGGCGCTGGCCGACCGCGGCTCGGCGCCCACGCTCGTGTTCGACGAGATAGACACCGGCGTGGGCGGTGCCGTGGCGGACGCGATCGGCATGCGTCTCGCCAAATTGGCCCGCGGTGTTCAGGTGCTTGCTGTCACGCACGCGCCGCAGGTGGCGGCTCGTGCCGGCCGACATTATCTCATCACCAAGGATGCGCTCGAGAAGGGCAAGCGGGTTGCGACCCGCGTCACCGAGTTGGCATCGGAGCGACGGCGCGAGGAGATCGCCCGCATGCTGGCGGGGGCCGAGATTACCAACGAGGCGCGCGCTGCAGCCGAACGGCTGATGAAGGCCGCGAGTTGACACCTTTTAGCCATTCCGGCGCGCCCTGGAATGGTTGCGAATAATAATATGCCCGCCAAACACACAACCAGGATCTCAGTGGCTGACCTCACCGAAGCACAGGCAAAGGCCGAGCTGAAACGGCTCGCGGCTGAAATCGCGGGGCACGACAAGCGCTACTACC
>JBKPLN010000551.1:0-4513 GCA_046731635.1 Pseudomonadota bacterium
CTGCTGGATTGTCCGGCACGACATTTACGCCGTTAACCAGCACTGCTTTGTTGTCATTCGCCGAGACGAGAATCTGCGCCGCAGCGCCTGTACTGAACAATGGTAGCGCAGCCAGAGCAAAGCAAAGCCTCGCCGACCGCCAATTGCAGGTTTTCATGACGCCTCCCCCGCTCGGCTGATTATTGCGAAGCACGGGCCGCGCCGAGCGGCGGCCTTCGATCCGCAAAAGACTAACACCATAGGGGAGAGAATGCTTCCCGCTTAGAGCGCAGCCGTCGCCGGGATGGGAAACGCTTGCGCCGATCGCTCTTTCTTCAGCAACTCGGCCAACAGGAAGGCCAGATCGATTGCCTGTTCGGCATTGAGCCGCGGATCGCAGACCGTGTGATAACGATCGTTGAGGTCGGCTTCCGTGATAGCGCGTGCCCCACCAGTGCATTCGGTAACGTTTTGTCCTGTCATTTCCAGATGCACGCCGCCGGCATAGGTCCCTTCGGCCTGATGAACTTCGAAGAAGCTACGAACCTCCCTCAAAATGAGGTCGAAAGGCCTGGTCTTGTAACCAGTGGCCGAAGTTATGGTGTTGCCGTGCATCGGATCGCACGACCACACCACAATCCTGCCCTCGCGCTTGACGGCTCGCACAAGACCGGAGAGATGCTCGCCGACTCTTTCGGCGCCGAAACGTCCGATCAATGTCAGACGGCCGGCTTCATTGTCAGGGTTAAGAATATCGATCAGGCGCAACAGATCGTCGGCCTTGAGTGACGGTCCACATTTGAGGCCTATCGGATTCTTGATGCCCCGCGCATATTCGACGTGCGCGTGATCATGTTGCCGCGTGCGATCGCCAATCCACAGCATGTGACCGGACGTGGCGTACCAATCCCCGGTCGTCGAATCGACTCGCGTCAAGGCCTCTTCGAAGCCGAGGAGAAGCGCCTCGTGACTCGTATAGAAGTCTGTCGTTCGGAGCTCCGGATGGCTTTCAAGATCGAGACCACAGGCCTGCATGAAGCCAAGCGCCTGCGAAATGCGATCCGAAAGTTCGACGTAGCGCCTGGACTGCGGGCTGTCCTTCACAAAGCCGAGCATCCACTGACGCACGCTGCCGAGATTGGCATAGCCGCCTTGCGCAAATGCGCGCAGCAGATTGAGCGTCGCCGCCGATTGGCGATAGGCCTCGATCTGCCGACGCGGATCGGGCCGGCGCGCATCCTCGGTAAAAGCAATGTCATTGATGATGTCGCCGCGATAGCTCGGCAACTCCTTGCCGTCTCGCTTCTCGCTGGGCGAGGAACGTGGCTTGGCGAATTGCCCGGCGATGCGACCAACCTTCACAACCGGCGAAGCAGCGGCATAGGTCAATACGACGGCCATCTGGAGGAACATCCGAAAAAAGTCGCGAATGTTATTGGCGCCGTGTTCGGCAAAACTTTCCGCGCAGTCGCCGCCTTGCAGCAGGAAAGCCTCACCCCTGGCAACACGTCCCAGCTGCTTCTTCAGATTGCGGGCTTCTCCGGCAAACACCAAGGGCGGAAACGTCGCGAGTTGCTTCTCGACATCAAGCAGGGCCTGCCGGTCCGGATAGTCCGGGACCTGCTCGATCGGCTTGTTGCGCCAACTATCGGGCGTCCAACGTTCCGCCATTACGCACTACTCCGCTTGTGGGCGGCCTTATACACGACCGTGAGCCGGCAAGGCCAGTTTTTCCAGCAATTTCGGTTAGTTTTGGCCTTACTCGGCGGCCGCCCGCCCGTAGCTCATGGCTTTTTCGCGCATCGTGACAAGTTCTTCGGCGGCAGTGGGGTGAACAGCCATCGTCGCATCGAAGTCGGCCTTGGTCGCACCCATTGTTACGGCGATCCCCACCACCTGGATTAATTCAGCGGCATCGGGACCTACAATATGGCAGCCCAAAATCTTGTCGGTGTTGCCATCGACGACAAGCTTCATGAACACTCGTGTGTCGCGCCCGGACAGCGTCGCCTTCATAGGGCGAAAGCTGGTCTTGTAGACGTCGATCTTTTCGAATTGCTCGATCGCCTGTTTTTCGGTGAGTCCGATGACGCCCACCTCGGGCTCGGAAAAGACCGCCGTAGGAACTTTCGTGTGATCCACTGCAGTCGGCTTGCCGCCGAAGACGGTGTTCGCAAAAGCATGTCCTTCGCGAATTGCGACCGGGGTCAAATTGACCCGATCGGTGACGTCACCCACGGCATAGATGTTCGGAACCGATGTTCTCGAATAGGTGTCTACCATTATGGCGTTTCGTTCCGAGATCTTTACGCCGACATTCTTCAGCCCAAGCCCCTCGGTATTCGGCCGTCGCCCGGTTGCGAACATTGCTAGATCAACCAGGATCTGCTCGTTGTCGGAAAGGCAAACGTCGAAACCGTGATCAACCTTCTCGACAGCCTTGACGATCTTGCGGGTCAGAATCCGGATGCCGCGCAGTCCGAGCTCGCGCATGAGATGCTCCCGCACGTCTTCATCGAACCCCCGCAGGATCTTCTCGCCGCGATAGACAAGGGTTACCTCACAACCCAGGCCGTTGAAGATTCCGGCAAATTCCACTGCAATGTAACCGCCGCCTTGAATCAAAATGCGCTTCGGCAACTTTTTCAGATGGAACGCTTCGTTTGATGAAATAACGTGGCTTTCTCCGGCGATTGGCGTTCCGTGGTGCGGCCGCGCACCGGTGGCAATGAGAATTATCTGGGCCCGTACGCGTTCGCCCGTTGCCAAGCGAATCGTATGCTCGTCCTCGAGCACCGCTCGGTTTTTTGCAATTTTAACATTGTAACGTTCGAGAGTTGTCGTGTAAGCGCCCTCCAGCCGGGCGGTTTCTCGGTCTTTGTTGGCTATCAGCGTCGCCCAATCAAACTCTTGCTTGCCGAGCGACCAACCGTAACCGGCGGCATCTTCAAACTCGTCTGAAAAACGCGACGCATACACCAGAAGCTTTTTCGGCACGCAGCCGCGGATGACGCAGGTGCCACCGACACGGTATTCCTCGGCGATCATGACGCGCGCCCCATAGCTTGAGGCAACTCGCGCAGCGCGCACGCCACCGGACCCCGCACCGATGACAAAAAGATCGACGTTGTGATCGGCCATGAGCCCGCTCCACCCGCGCTAGCAAGGACCGACTGTCCGCCGGCGCTGACACATTAAAGCGCGTGGCCTCGCTTCTTCAATTCGTCGCGCATTTTTATAACGACCTGGTCGGACAGTTTGTTTGCCCAATCCTGAGCAAACTTCATGCTTGCATCGACGACCTTCGGTTGTTCGGCCAGCAACTTCTTCCCCGACGCGGACTTGTAAAAAGTCAGAATATCCTTGAGCTCCTGGTCGGTGAAATTGGTCGCGTAGAGTCGCGCTACCTCATCAGTTAACTCCGCGAACCGAGGCTGAAGGTCGCTGCGTAGCTGTGCTGCGATCTCATTCAAATCCTTTGCCAGGCTGGGATCCTGCTGCAAATACAAATTCCTGGCCTGTTCCACGACGCCTGCGACGAGCGGACCAAATAAAGTTGTGGCGCCGGTTACGGTGATCAATTCCTTTGCCGTCGCCATGGCACTCGCGGACGGCTGCTGCGCTTGGGCGGACATGCCCGCTGCAGCCAGCATTAGCCCCAGTGCTGCGGGCCTGGCAGCCTTTTTAATGGCCTCGGTGACGCTCATTTACAAACTCCATTTAGCTAGAGATTCACGGCTGTTCGACGATTTTTACGCCGTCTAGGCCGCCAATAATGGCCATGTGCGCGAGGCCAATAAACAGACCATGCTCCACCACGCCGGGCACGCCTGAAATCGCATGCGCTAATGTTACCGGATCGTCAATATGGGCGAACGCCGCGTCAAGAATCCAGTGGCCACCATCCGTAACAAAGACTTCCCCATCCTTCTGCCGCCGCAGTGCCAGTGGGCCGGGCTTTTGAATGGTGCGGATCGCCTTTTCCAAGGCACGCTGGGTGGCCGCCAGCCCAAACGAAACCACTTCTATTGGCAATGGAAAGCGACCGAGCTGCGTGACCCATTTGCTTTGGTCGGCGATCACAATCATGCGCGCGGAGGCCGATGCAACTATCTTTTCCCTTAGCAACGCACCACCCCCGCCCTTGATTAGGCAAAGGCCAGGACCGACTTCGTCGGCGCCGTCTACGGTCAAATCGAGCTCGGGCGTCTCTTCCAAGGTGGTCAGCGCGATACCGCAACGCTTCGCCTCGGCAGATGTCGCTTCCGAGGTCGGCACCGCCAAAATATCGAGGCCTGCGCGAACACGTTCGCCGATCAGCTCCACGAAATGTTTCGCTGTCGATCCGGTGCCGAGCCCAAGTCGCATGCCGGGCCGAACGAAATCAGCAGCCCGAGCAGCGGCTGCGCGTTTCTGGACGTCGGAGTTCATTGGTGACGATCAAGCACTCGAACATTAACTAACCATTGTCTGTCATGCCTATCTAGCTCCTATCGTTCGGCATGGATAGTTGAAATTTGTCGGAGCTCTGGTC
>JBKPLN010000552.1:0-9899 GCA_046731635.1 Pseudomonadota bacterium
AAAGCTTCCGACGCGCGCATCGCGCAGAAGAAGGCCGGGCCGCTGGAAGGAATTTCACTCGCGGTCAAGGACATGTTTTGCACGGCGGACGTTCGTTCCACTGCGTGCTCGCATATTCTCGACAATTTCATCCCGACTTACGAATCGACCGTGACCTCGCGGCTCTGGCGCGACGGGGCGGTGTTGCTCGGCAAGACCAATTGCGACGAATTCGCGATGGGCTCTTCTAACGAGACTTCGTATTTCGCTCCGGTGCAATCGCCCTGGCGGCGCAAAGGATCGAACACGCCACTGACGCCGGGCGGTTCGTCCGGAGGGTCAGCCGCTGCCGTCGCCGCGCGCCTTTGTCTGGGTGCCACCGGTACGGATACCGGCGGCTCGATCCGCCAGCCGGCGGCCTTCACCGGCACCGTCGGCATGAAGCCGACTTACGGCCGCTGCTCGCGTTGGGGAATTGTCGCGTTCGCGTCATCGCTCGATCAGGCGGGACCTTTCAGCCGAACGGTCCGCGATGCCGCGATCCTTCTGCGCTCGATGGCCGGTCCTGATCCGAAGGACACGACATGTGTCGACCTGCCAGTGCCCGATTACGAGGCAGCTGTCGGCAAATCGGTGAAAGGCCTGCGGATCGGAATTCCGCGCGAATATCGCCTCGACGGCATGCCTTCCGAAATCGAAAAAATCTGGGAACAGGGGCGTGCCTGGTTGAAAGCAGCGGGGGCGGAATTGGTCGACGTTTCGCTTCCGCACACCAAGTATGCCCTGCCGGCCTATTACATCGTGGCGCCGGCGGAAGCCTCGTCCAATCTCGCGCGCTATGACGGCGTGCGCTATGGGCTGCGCGTGCCAGGCCGCGACGTCATCGAGATGTATGAGAAAACGCGCAGCGACGGTTTCGGCGCCGAGGTGCGCCGGCGGGTGATGATCGGCACATACGTGCTCTCTGCGGGCTACTATGATGCCTACTATCTGCGGGCGCAGAAAGTACGCACGCTGATCAAGAAAGACTTCGAGGACTGCTTCAAATCCGGCATCCACGCCATGCTCACACCGGCGACGCCCTCGGCCGCATTCGGTCTGGGCGAGAAGGGCGGCGCTGATCCGGTCGAGATGTATCTGAACGACGTGTTCACCGTCACGGTGAACATGGCCGGACTGCCGGGAATCTCCGTTCCCGCGGGCCTCGACGCGCAAGACCTCCCGTTGGGACTGCAACTGATCGGCCGGCCGTTCGACGAGGAGACGCTGTTTTCGCTCGCCACGGTCATCGAGCAAGCCGCGGGACATTTCAGTCCGGAACCGTGGTGGTGACGTCTACTTGTCCGTTGTCGTAACCGGAGGAAGGTCCTGATCCCCCTCGACGGTTTTCTTTCCGCCCAGTTCGCCGCCGCTGAGAATAAACATGGCGGCAATGACGGCGACAACTCCGCCGACGATGATGCCAAATGTGCCGTTGCTTTCGTACTTCATGACGTCATTCCAACGTCTGCTGCATGAACGTGGTTCCGACTGGGTGAGCCGCGAATTCGGCGAAAATCGTCGCAGAAATCGGGCCATTTCGTGAAATAACGCCCCGCGGCTCGAGCAATGCAGCCGTGCCAGAATGCTGGGGTGATTTTGATACCTGCGCGAATGACTTGCGGCGGACAGGCAGGAGTCGCTACGACATATTGTGGCATTCGAACTTTGCCGAAAAAATAATCAGGATCAGATGAGCGTTCAGCCCGACCCCAAAAAGCTCCTCAAAGGCGCAACCGGTGACTGGGAAATTGTTATCGGCATGGAGGTGCATGCGCAGGTCACGTCCAAGGCAAAGCTTTTTTCGGGCGCGTCAACGGAGTTCGGCGGACCTGCCAACAGCCATGTTTCGTTGGTCGATGCCGCGATGCCCGGAATGCTGCCGGTAATCAATGAGGAATGCATGCGCCAGGCGATCCGCACCGGCCTCGGGCTCAATGCAAAGATCAATCTCAAGTCAGTTTTCGACCGAAAGAACTATTTCTACCCCGATCTGCCGCAGGGCTATCAAATCAGCCAATACAAGTCCCCGATCATTGGCGAGGGAACGGTGACCGTCGATCTCGAGAATGGCGACAGTGTTACCGTCGGCATCGAGCGGCTCCATCTCGAGCAGGATGCAGGCAAGAGCCTGCACGATCGGCACTCGAACTATTCTTATGTTGATCTGAACCGGTCGGGGGTCGCTTTGATGGAGATCGTATCAAAGCCCGACCTTCGGTCGGCGGATGAAGCCAAGGCCTACGTTGCAAAGCTGCGCTCGATCCTCCGCTACCTCGGCACCTGCGACGGCGATATGGAGAAAGGAAACTTGCGTGCCGACGTCAACGTCTCGGTGCGCAGGCCGGGAGATCCGCTTGGTACGCGCTGCGAAATCAAGAACGTGAATTCGATACGCTTCATCGGCCAGGCAATCGAGCATGAAGCGCGCCGGCAGATCGAGATCATCGAGGAAGGCGGCACGATCGAGCAGGAAACGCGGCTGTTCGATGCTGTGCGAGGTGAAACGAGGTCGATGCGTTCAAAGGAGGAGGCGCATGACTACCGCTATTTTCCCGACCCGGACCTGCTGCCGCTCGAATTCGATCAGGCGTACGTCGACGAGTTGAAGAAGCATCTCCCCGAATTGCCTGATGAAAAAAAGGGGCGTTTCATGCGCGAATTCGCGCTCTCGGCTTACGATGCCGGGGTGCTGGTCGCCGAGCGGGAGACAGCGGAATACTTCGAAGCCGTGGCCAAAGGCCGCGATGGCAAGACAGCAGCGAACTGGGTCATCAACGAATTGTTCGGCCGCTTGAACAAGGAAGGAAAGGACATTTCAACGTCGCCGGTAACGACCGACCAGCTTGGCACGATACTCGATTTGATCAAGGACGGAACGATTTCCGGCAAGATCGCCAAGGATCTGTTCGAGATCGTCTGGAACGAGGGTGGCGATCCGCGCTCGATCGTCGAGCAGCGCGGCATGAAGCAAGTCACCGACACTGGCGCCATCGAAAAGGTCGTGGACGACATCATTGGCAAAAATCCGGACAAGGTCGCGGATGCACGGTCGAACCCGAAAGCAATCGGATGGTTCGTCGGCCAGGTGATGAAGGCATCGGGCGGAAAGGCAAGTCCGCTAGCAGTCAACGAGATACTCAAGCGTAAGCTTCGATTGTAGCGCTGCGCTGGGGGTCGATTGCCCGCCCAGGTTTCCAGAAAATGTGTTTGCCGGTGTCGGTGCGCGGATAGTCTTGGCTTGGGCGGCGCCGATACCGTCCACCTATGGGCGCAATTTTTGGCTGGCCCGTAACCGAATCACCCGAACCGTCGCGCAGCGATTCGCTCAATTTGATCGATTTTCGCTGTTCCGACGGGTTGTTTAACGTGGTCTGTGCAAAATTATTTCGCAGCAGCAATAGGCGTACTGCAGCCAAACTCTGCGCAATTTGCGGTGCGGATCATCTGCAAAATTCGTCGGCCCAACGCATTCGCGCAACAATACCGCAGCGACAAAAACCCTTGTTTCATCGCATGTTTTTTAAATTTCTGCGTTTCGTGCACAAGCGCATCGCGTCGGCGGCTTGCGCGCGCGATCAAGTTCGATGTTGCACGCTTGACGGTCCCGCATCATGTCACTTCGCGCGTGCGTACACGTTTCGTTAAGCGGTGACGCTGTTTTTTTCGCCGTGCTGTAGTAAATGGAATGTAGCGCGTGTCGATTCCCGATGCGTGCTGTGCATACCCGCCATGATCCATGGCTAGGAGGGCAGCAATGGCTAGACGTAGGAAGAAGGCAGCGGCGAAAGCAGCGAAGAAGACGAAGCGCCGGAAACGGAAGCTTTAGTCTGACGCCGCTTCCCGATCTTCGGCCTCACGTGTCGGAGATTGCGTCATACAGGCCGGTGTGCGTCTTGGAGTGATCAGCGCATTTGCGGTCGTACCGCGGCGCCCCGGTTCGGATGACAATCGAGGGCGTCGGCGAGACACGAAGTCTCGCCGACGCCCTCAGCCTTTGTGCTTTCACGTTCGTTCCAGCGCGCTCATTAATTGCCGCTGCTATTTGGAAGCGGACTTGAGACGCTTGTTACAGTCACTCCAGAATTTTGGCCAGGTCGCTCCTTTATCGACCTTGTTGGCGGCTTTTGCTTCCTTCCACTCGGCGGCACATTTTTTCTGCCGCTCGCGCGCGGCGACTTGCCCGGCGCTCGGCTCCTTTTTCGTTTTGGCATTCTTGTCGGACGCAATTGCCTTTTGCTGCGCGGCGGCGGACGAAATGATTTGCGGCATCGGTGCAATGACAAGGCCGACCGTAAGCGCGGCGGCAAACACGGCTTTGAGCATGATTTCACTTCCCTTTATTTCCAAAGGCGCGGGGCGCTGTCGGTCGGCAATCGGCCGCAGTCCGCAACCGGCTCCCCACGATAACCCGCATAGGTTGTACCGCTCCATCCTGCGATCGCATGAGACCTTTGCAGGCTGCTTGGTTGCGGAATTCAGGCGTGGGGCCTAGGTCTGGACGGTTAGTCGCAAGCGGTTTGAATGGAGCACATCATGGCGCGCGCTAAGAGCAAACGATCGGCGGCCAAGGCCACCAAGGCAAAAACAACGAAGAAAAAATCCGGCAAATCGGACAAGCCGATCGAGCTCTATTACTGGCCGACTCCGAACGGCTTCAAGATTTCGATCATGCTGGAAGAATGCCGGCTGCCTTATGTCATTAAGCCGGTGAACATCTCCAAAGGGGAGCAGTTCAATCCGGACTTCCTCAAGATCGCGCCAAATAACCGGATGCCCGCGATTGTCGACCCGCAGGGGCCGGGTGGTCGGCCCATTTCGATCTTCGAGTCTGGCGCCATCCTGCAGTATCTCGGGCGCAAGACCGGAAAATTCTATCCCGCAGACGAGCGCGCGCGGGTTGAGGTCGATCAGTGGCTATTCTGGCAGATGGGCGGCGTCGGGCCGATGGCAGGCCAGGTTCACCACTTCAAGAACTACGCTGTGGAAACGTTGACCTACGCAATCAATCGTTACGTCAATGAGGTGAACCGTCTCTACGGTGTCATGAATATCCGGCTCAAGGATCGGCCGTTCATCGCCGGCAAGTACTCCATCGCCGACATGGCGCTGGTCGGCTGGGTCAACGGCTGGGAGCGGCAGGGCCAGGACATCAACGAATTTCCAAATCTCAAGCGCTGGCTTGAAACCGTGAAGGCCCGTCCCGCGGTCCAACGCGGCATGACGCTCGGGCTAGAACTACGCCAGGGCATCGACATGAAGGACCCGAAGGTCCAGTCGGTGCTGTTCAATCAGCGCGCGCGGGTGGCGTGAGCATACTCCGTTCATTCCCGCGTAAGCGGGAATCCAGTCCGGGGAAAATGGCGGTTACGCCTTCTGCTTTTGCACTGGGCCCCCGCTTTCGCGGGGACGAACGGAAGTAATTGCGCACTTCGAAAAAACGCAGCGCAAGCATGATCGCCTGATGGCGAGATAATTGAGTGGTTAGTCAGGATTGAAAGAGTTCGGTTAGCGATCTCTCAATGGCCGGACAAACAGGTCGTTTGCGGAAGGAATGCCGCAATTTCCTCGAAGCAATCCGTTCGATTCATTTTCGATTCATCCCATCACTTAAACTGCCATTCAAATTTTATCCCGAAGATCGCGCCGTTCGAACGACTTCGTTCGGGCGAAAGATGCGACTTGCCGGCGCTTGGGCGCACCGGTGGGCGATAAAGGGGGGTTCGATGACGAGCATGGAAATGGCGTCGGGCGGCGCCGAACCGGCAAACGCCGAATATTGCTTCGGTCTTGGCATGGTCTATTCATCGGGGGCAGGCGTCGCGGTTGACCTCGTTCAGGCGCACAAGTGGTTCAACATCGCTGCGATGCGCGGTCACCAGCAGGCGGCGCAGCTGCGCCGCGAGGTTGCCGAGCAGATGAGCGATTCCGAGATCGGCTGCGCGCAACGTGCTGCGCGAGACTGGCTCAAGGCTCATCCCGAAACGCCGGCGTCGACGCGCATACGCGCGGCGGCGTAAGGATAGTTTAGGGATTGAATTGCCTCTAAATCGTCATGCCCGCGCTTGTCGCGGGCATCCACGACTTTTCTGCATGCAGACGTGGATGGCCGGGACATAGGCGTGCGAAAGCACGCCGTCCTTCGGACGGCTATGCCCGGCCATGACGTGTTGGGGTTCGTATCGCCTAAATTCCGTTCGTCCCCGCGAAAGCGGGGATCCAGAGCCAAAAATGATGGATTCCCGCTTTCGCGGGAATGAACGGAAAGCAGAATCGATCTCGACAGATCGGACTCCGGGTTCGCAATCAATTCGATTCGATGCGCAGCAGCGCCTGGCGGACGGCTTCGATGACGCCTGGCCAGTCGCCTGGGCTCGACTGACGAAACAACCGTACCTGCGGGTACCAAGGACTGTGCTCGGCGGTGAGTGTCCATCGCCAGTCGGGCGAAAAAGGCAGCAGCACCCAGGCTTCGCGTCCAATCGCACCTGCGAGATGGACCACGGAGGTGTCGACCGCGATCGTCAGATCGGCGAGCGAGGCGACAGCGGCGGTGTCGGCCATGTCCGTCAATTGCTCGGCGATGTCCGTTATCCCGGCGTGACGCGCGAGCACCGCGCGATCATCGCCACGCAGGTCGCGCTGGATGCTGATGAAAGAAATGCCGTCGAGCGCAAGCAGAGGTTCAAGGAGCCTGAGGTCGATGGAACGGTTTCGGTCGTTCGGATGGCGGGCATGGCCGGCCCAGGCGAGCGCCACGCGTTTTCCGGGAAGCGTCTCGATGCCCGGCCGCCACTTCGCGATCCGATTATGGTCGGCCCTCAGATAGGGAATTTGCGCCGGGATCGTTGACGGCTCGGTTTTGAAGGCCAGCGGCAGGCTGCCGAGCGGGCAGTGGAAATCGTAGGCGGGAAGGGCCTCGCCGCGCGCATGACAAGATTCAACGCCATCCGCATTCGCTAACAGCGCTTTCAGTTCGGGCTGCACCTCGAGCAGGACTTTCGCGCCGGTGCTTGCCAGAAGCGGGGCGTAACGGACGAACTGGATGCTGTCGCCGAGTCCCTGTTCGGCGGTGAGAAGGATCCTGCGCTGGCCGAGGGGAAATTCTCCGAGCCAGAGGCGGCCGCGGTATCCGCGCCGCGCGTCCGACATGCCCGTGCGTTTCCAGCGCCATTCGTATTCGGTAAAGCCTCGCGTCAATTCACCGAGCGTCAGCAGCGACAGCGCCAGGTTCGAATGCCCATCGGCATTGGTCCTGTCGATGGCCATTGCTTTTTCAAAACTTGTGACGGCTTCGCCATGCCGATTGAGGGCCTGCAATGCACGCCCGCGGTTAGTCCAGGCGCCGAGATGCTGCGGCGAGCCTGCCAGTGCCGCGTCGAAAGAAAGTATCGCTTCGCCGGGATGGTTGAGATCGAGGAGCGCTGTCCCGCGGTTGTAGAGGGCTTCGGCATGGCGCGGGGACCGCGCAAGCAGAGCATCGAAATCGGCAAGCGCTTCCGCATGACGGCCAAGCCTCGCGAGCGTTGCGCCCCGATTGAGAAGCGCTTCGCCGTGTGCAGGATTGCGTGCGAGCAGTGTGTTGAAGCAGGAGAGCGCCTCCTCGGCTCGATCGAGGGCGCTGAGTGCATTGCCCCGATAAAGCAGCGCTTCCGGATCGCCGCGCCGCAGCGCGAGTGCCTTGTCGAGCCACGTGAGTGCTTCGTCGTCGCGCTTGAGCGCGTGCAGCACGTTGGCGAAATTCACCAGCGCGTCGGGCGCGTTCGGATTGATCTTCAGCGCCGCCGACATCAGGCGATAGGCTTCGCCCATCTGGCCGCTCTGTGCCTTGACGAGGCCGAGCAGATGCAGAGCGTCAAAGTTATCGGGCGCTGCCTTGAGCGCTCGCGCGTAGAGCTTTTCCGCGTCGCGCAGGCGGCCCTGCTGATGCAGGCTCAGCGCCTCTTGCAGGGTTTGCGCGATATTGAAGGGCCTTGACTGCACGGGCGCGCAATTGCGCACGACCGTCAGGAGCAGTCAATGCAGCTAGTACGTCACCTGTCGCTTGCGCGAGCGCGAGGATGCCGGGCGCGGGTTGTAGAACTGGTTGCGCTGGCAAAATCCGCCGATGCCGCTGACGGTTGCCATGCATTGGTTCCAGGTCGAGAAGCCGTAGTTCGATGCGCCGCCGCCAAATCGGCCGCCGTAGACGGCACACCAGGGATAGGGATCGTAGGGAAGGTCGTACGCGCGCACCGTCGCGGATTCCAGCATGGTCGCGAGCGCAAGCGCGCCCGCGCCAATAACAAAAGTTCGCATGGCAACTCCCACGTCTAAAAGCGGACGTTTGAGAACACCAGGCTTGTTCCGTTCATTCCGGCCAAACGGGAATCCAGAAAGCAACAAGTTCAAGAATCTGTGACGTGTGTCCTGGGTCCCCGCTTTCGCGGGGACGAACGGGAGAGTGCGACCACGCAGCGGCCCAACCCGTTCATTCCCGCGCAAGCGGGAAACCAGAATTAAGATGATCTGCTCGGCCCCCAAAGTGCGGGCTAGGTCTTCTGCACCCAGAATTGGTACATCCCCGAAAAAGTATCGGGATGCTTCGCCTCCAGCTCCTGCCAGCGGTCGAGATCGGTCAGCGACCAACCCAGTGCGGAGAATTCAGCGCGGTAGCGCTGGAGAATCGGCTGCGCGAATTCAAAGCCGATGAATTTCAGACCCTGCTCGCGAATGAAACTTTTGATGGCCGGAATGGTTACGCGCGCCTCGTGCACGTGAAACAGAAGATCGTGACATTCGCTTGTTGTGAAAAAATCGGTAAAGCGCGAGACGCTAGCAAGCGGCGTCTCGAGAAGCTCCTGTCGGCATCGCCGGATCTCGTCCGGCGTCGAACCGAAACCACGCTCGGCGATATAGGCACGGGTCGCAACGACGTCACTGCGTCCTGCAGTGCTGTAGAACGCGATATGCATGAGGCCGCCGGGCCGCAGCAACGTCAGCAGAATGCGCCAGCCCTCGAACGGATCCGCCATGTGGTGCAGCACGCCGCATGCATCGATGACATCGAAGCTGCGTTCGATCGATGCAAGCTCCAGGATGTCGGCCTGCGCGTACTCGATGCGCGATGACAATTCCGGGGGCGTCTTGCGCCTGGCATAGCAGAGACTGCTGAGGCTCAGATCGATCGCAAGTCCTTGTGCGGCCGAATATTTTTGCACCGAGGCGATGGCAACCTGGCCGGTTCCACATCCGGCGATCAGCACGTCGAGCTGATCGATTTTGCCGAGCGGGGCGAACGCGCCGGTCGGGAATTGGTCGCGCAAATATTGATCGACGGGAATGGGAACGACTTGCCCGGCGGCACGGACCCAGCGCGGGTAGGGGTTTTCCTCGTACTGCTGACGGACCTTCCGCGACGTTTCATCTTCGATCGCGGTGAGGCGCGGAATTGAATCGCGCAGGCGCCGTTCCTCCGCGGGCTCGCGCAGTTGCTGAGTCAGCAGTTCGTCGATTGCCGTTGGCCAGCTGCGTTCCAGCAGCATCGTTGCGGAAGCAAGCATGTGCAGCGGACGATACATCGCGAATACGACAAGCTGCATGGCATCGACCGAAGCGCCGCGCGCAAGCGCATCGTCGAGCGCGCGATTGAGACGATCGACTTGCGCATCTTCGTCGGCCGTGATCGCAAAAACATATTCGTTGATGAAGCATTGTTCGGCGAGTGCGCAGGCAAACCCGAGCCTGGTTTCGGAAAAAGGCTTGGTAGCGTCAAGAAGCAATGCGCGCAGCGCGGTGAGCAGGCGCTCGAACGCAACGTCGCGGACGGGTGTAGATTGCAGCAAATAGAGCAACAGCGGATCGGCGACGATCGCGCCAAGTCCTGCCTCGCCAAACAGCTC
>JBKPLN010000553.1:0-5045 GCA_046731635.1 Pseudomonadota bacterium
GAGCATGTCCTCGGGAAGTGCGATCACGACCGGTCCCGGGCGCCCGTTGCAGGCCGTGTGAAACGCGCGGGAAATAATTTCCGGAATGCGAGCAGGATCGTCGATTTCCGTTGCCCATTTGGCCATCGAGCCGAACACCGCGCGATAGTCGAGCTCCTGGAAGGCCTCGCGGTTGCGCATGTCGCGGGCGACCTGACCGACAAACACGATCATCGGCGAGGAATCCTGACGCGCAATATGGACGCCAGCCGACGCATTGGTGGCCCCGGGTCCGCGCGTGACAAAACAAATCCCGGGCAGACCTGTCACCTTGCCGACCGCCTCTGCCATCATGGCGGCCGTACTTTCGTGGCGGCAGACGGTCAACTTGATATCGCTGCCATGGAAGGCATCGAGCGCGGCAAGGTAGCTTTCGCCCGGCACGCAAAATACATGCTGCACCCCCTGGATCGACAGTTGGTCGATCAGGATTTCGCCGCCGGTGCGTGCATTGTCCTTGCCGCGCATTAGCCTTACTTCACGATCTTTGCCGACGGAATTTTCGGCGAGAATGGAGCGGGTGTCATCAGCCAGTTGGCTTGCTCGATGATATTTCCGGCCTTTGCATTCTCAGAGAGAAAATGCTTCCAGTCCGGATCCTGCATCATCTTTGCGCGTTTTTGTTCGCGGTCGGCTGCGCTCTCGTAGACCCAGCCATGCACCAGAGTGTTGAGCTGACCTGTTTCGCTGACGAGATAATAGTGCGGCTCGCCCATGTATCGCAGCTGCACGGGGTAGGCCAGCTTGCTGTAGAGGTCGAGCTGCGCCGGCACTCTGCCTGGCAGAATTCGATATGTGCGGTGGTCAATGAGCACTGAGCTTCTCCCTTGGAAAATCCCGCCTGGTCAGACGGGTCAGGCGCGCACTCTCCGGGCAAGATGATTGCCGGTCAATAGACCCATGCGCCCTCAAGATGCGATTACGTCAACTGTCACGAAACGGGTTCGACGGTCGTAACCTGAAAGGTATGCATCTCGCCTTCGTCGCTGCGAATGGAGACATATTCACCCGGGCGGAACGCGTGCGTTCCAAACCGGTAGCCGCTTTCGTCATCGTCTTCCGCCGTCGCATCGTAGTCGAATACCCAGCGTTGGTGCTCTGGTCCTCCAGCTCGGCGGACAAGGAAGCCGTGCTCATCCGGTTCGCCCTCCCAGAATCGTCGGACGCGACAGACATCGCGGTGCTGGTCCCAGAGCGCCGCATCGATGTGACCGCTCGCGTTGAGCGGAGCCACGAATTCGTAGCCGTGCCGCCGGGACCCCTGGGGGAACTCCCTGGAACGGGCGAGATTGAGCCTGATGCGTTTGAACGAATGTGGAAGGGCGCCCACGGCCTGGCCTCCTTGCACATGAGAATGCTGACCCATCAGGCCGCCGTCGGGCAAGACTGTCGTTGATCTGGATCACGGCTTCGAAAATGGCCTATGTGGTGGCATGAAAGGCACGATGCGATGACCAGTGAGGCCTCGCAGCAGCCGGTGATTGACTTTCTGAGCGATCCGGCGAACCACGGCGGCGCGCCGGTCAAACGTATCGACACGCATATTGCTTCGGTTTTTCTGGCCGGTGAACGGGCACTGAAAATCAAGCGCGCGGTCCGCTTTCCCTTTCTCGATTTTTCCACGCTCAAGGCACGCAGGATAGCTTGCGAAGCGGAGATTGCGGTCAACCGTGCTTTCGCGCCTTCACTCTATCGGCGGGTGTTGGCCATCACGCGGGAGAATAATGGATATCTCGCGCTCGGTGGCAAAGGCGACGCGGTGGAATGGGCTGTCGAGATGCGCAGGTTCGACGAGAGCCAGACGTGCGATCATCTGGCCGATGCTGGTCGCCTCGATGAGGCGCTTGCCGATGCACTTGGGCGCGCGGTAGCTGCAGCACATCGCGTCGCGCCCACAGTCACAAATTCCCATTTCACTGAAGCGCTCGCTGAAATTATCGAGCAGAACGAGGCGGAACTGGCATCGGAGCCTTCGGTTTCCTTGCAGGACCTGCGCGCGCTGGCCGCTGCTGCCCAGGCCACATTGGAACGCGTGAAGCCTTTGCTGGTCGCGCGCGAGCGCGCCGGATTGGTGCGGCGGTGTCACGGCGACCTGCACCTCGGCAACATTGTCCTGATTGATGGAAAGCCTGTGCTTTTCGACGCCATCGAATTCGATGATCGCATTGCCACCGGTGACGTTCTGTACGATCTCGCTTTCCTGTTGATGGACCTGATCGAGCGCGACCTTCATCAGGCAGCCAATATTGTGCTCAATCGTTATTTGACGGACACGCAGCGCATCTACGATCTCGATGCATTGGCAGCGCTGCCTCTGTTTATGTCCACGCGGGCGGCAATTCGCGCCAAGGTTATCGCTGCAAGGCTTAGGCAAACCGGAACGCAAGCCGAGCTTACGCACGGCCCGCGGGATTATGCTGCGTTGGCGCAGAAACTTTTGCTGCCCGGCAAGCCCCGGCTGGTTGCGGTCGGCGGACTATCCGGTACAGGAAAGTCTCTGCTCGCGCGCGCGCTGGCGCCCGGCTTCCACCCGTTGCCGGGCGCAGTGGTGCTGCGCAGCGATGTCGAGCGCAAGGCACTGCTTGGTGCGGCTGAAACCGACAAACTGCCTGAAGGCGCCTATAGCGCGGACGTCACCGTCAAAGTGTATGCAGCGCTTGCCGAAAAGGCGCGGCGCGCGGTGTCGGCCGGCCATTCGGTCGTCGTGGATGCCATGTTCGCAAAACCTGGCGAGCGGGCCGAAATCGCGAAAATCGCCCCAGACGCATTCGAGGGCATCTTCTTGACTGCGGAACTCGAGACGCGCCTAGCCCGCGTAAGCAACCGTTCGGGCGATGCTTCGGACGCGGACGCAATCATTGCGCGCAGGCAGGAGGAATTCGACCTCGGCAACATCAAATGGGCGAAAGTCGACGCGTCCGGCACGCCCGAGGAAACACTCATTCGCGCCGAGGCAATGCTGCAGCAACGATAGCTATGCGTACGGCGAGCCGCAGGGCCGCTGCGTATTCCCGTGACATTCGGTGCAAAACCGATGCATAGCTTGCCTGAGATATCGCACCGCCGGTTTTCGACGAATGAGCGCGAGACTACGAGATTCCCTTGCCTTGCGGCTGGCTGCCGGGATCGCGGGTTACTGTGCCTTCATCAATCTCTATTCGCCGCAATCCATCCTGCCGCTTTTGTCGACCGAATTCGGCGTGGGCGCCGCTGAAATTTCGACCACGATAACCGTAAGTACATTGGCGGTGGCACTGACCGCTCCCTTCACCGGTGCGGTTGCTGACGTGCTCGGCCGCAAACGAGTCATCGTCGCGGCGATGTTCGTCCTGGTCATTCCCACCGTGATGGTGAGTCTCTCGACCAGCCTTTCGGCCCTTATCTTTTGGCGCGCCGTGCAGGGGTTGGTGCTGCCGCCGATTTTCGCAGTGGTGGTGGCCTATATCGGCGATGAACTATCGCGTCACGAAGCCACGACTGTCGCCGGGATCTACTCGTCAGGCTCAAGCCTCGGCGGATTCAGCGGCCGGCTGTTCGTCGGCGTGCTGGCAGATTTGATCAGCTGGCGAGCGGGCTTCATGGCCCTCGCAGTAATCGCCTTTACCGGCGCGATCGTGGTTGCGTTTCTCCTGCCGCACGAGCGCAAGTTTGTGCGCTCGGAGGGGCTGGCCGCTTCGAGCAAACAGATGCTCGCCCATCTGCGGAACGGGCAACTGCTCGCGACCTATGCGGTCGGCTTCGGAGTTCTGTTCACTTTCATTACAACCTTCACTTATGTCAGCTTTTATCTGGCCGCGCCGCCCTTCAACCTGTCGGCAAGCTGGCTCGGTGCGATTTTCGTGGTCTATCTGACTGGCTCGCTGCTCACGCCGTGGACCGGCTGGGCAGTCGCGCGATTTGGACGACGGCGCTTCACGGTGCGGGTCATCGCCGTCTGGGGCGCAGGTATTGCGTTGACGCTGGCGCCTTCGCTGCCATTGATCGTCGCGGGACTGGCCGTGTGCGCGGGCTGCGGCCTGATATGCCAGGCCATTTCGACCGGATATGTCACCGTAACCGCCAAGGCTGGGCGATCCTCCGCGGTGGGTCTTTATGTCACCTCCTTCTACATCGGTGGCAGCTTCGGCGCGGCGCTTGGCGGTCTCGCCTGGAATTTCGGTGGATGGCCGGCCTGCGTGGCGCTGGTGGCAGCGATGCTGGTCATTCTCGCCGCCATCGTATTCTTCGGCTGGAGCAGGCGCGTTCCGGCCGAGCCGGGCATTCCCCCAATTGAACCGCCTTGAGGTCTAGCGTGCGCTCGAATGCCAAAGCGGCGTGTAGCCGCGCTCGAGCACCGCTAGCATCGAAGGCGGCGTGAGCACGTCGACTTCGATGCCGTGCGGGCGTGGCCTTGGCGGCGAATAGCCTGAGAGACTCCACACCAAAAGCTTTTCGCCTCGCACAGCCAATGCTTCGCCATCAAGCGCGATCATCGCGCCATCCGGCAATGTGTCGATTGCCAATCGATGAACGCGCTTGCCCTTGCCGTGGAGTCGCTCGGCATGGAGGGCATGATCCATGGCTGCAGCCGTGGCGCGTTTCTTCTTGCCGGAGAACAACAGTGCAAACTGTTCGGCATCTTTTCGGCGGCACTCGAAGCAAGGCCGATGACCTGCCGCGAACGCCGTGACTTCGTCGAGAAAAAACAATTCCGTGTAGCTATCGCTCCAGACGTCGCGATGCCGGTCCTTGAACTCGAGCCTGCAGCAGATCCAGGCCCGGGTGACCCAACGGCGCGCTGTGAGATTTCGCTGCGCATCATGCAGCCGCCCGCCGCGATTGCCCATCAAGGTTCCTCGGCCGGGCGACGCAACCAATTCGCCAAACGGCGACACGCGGTTTGGCAGCGGCATTGCAGCTCCTCAAAGTGAAAATCCACGGACTAGTACCGCAGCACCCATTCCGCATACGACCGCCAGAAGATCGTTTCGACGAAACGCCATCACCACGAGCGCGGTGACGACTGC
>JBKPLN010000554.1:0-1501 GCA_046731635.1 Pseudomonadota bacterium
TCCCAGCTCACCGGCCTGCAACCGGTAGGAAAGAATGGCAAACAGCAGATGACGGGGCAGATGAGGAGGCGGCTGTTGGCGGAACATGCACTTGAAGCGTGCCCGCAAGCCAAGGAGATCGAGATCGCGCAGATGCGCGATCTCGTCGCCCAGCGACTGTCTGGTTGCCTTCTTCGCAGCCCGCCGCGTTTGCCGCATCGCGCTACGCCGCCGCCGACGCCGTGCGATCCGTTATTCGGTAGACACGCCCATTCTCGCCGTCTGCCGAGACAAGCGTGAGGCCGAGCTTCTTGCGCACGACACTGGCGAGGAAGCCGCGGACCGAATGGAGTTGCCACTTCGTTGCACGGGCCATCGCCTCGATGGTTGCGCCATCTGGCGCTCGCAACATTGCAATGATGTGAGCCTTTTTGCTTTCGTGGCGTGCGGTCGGTTGCGGCGCGGACTTGGGCTGCTGGCGAGCCGCCGGCTCCGTGTCGGGCTTGAGGTTTATGGCCTTGCGCGCGGTTTTTCGCCTGACGCTGTTACCGGACTTGATCTTGCTGTCGTTTGCGCGTGATGCGGGCTTGCGCTTCGCCTTCGCCTTGGTCATCGGGATCTCCTTCGGTTGTGCGGCGACCATCGCCGCCACCACTGAAGCCCCACCTCAGCGAAGCAGCCGGCGGGGCAGGATCCCGAAGCGCAGGCCAGCGCCCCGAATGGACACAGTACCGCTCTGTTTGCGCGAAGAAGCCAGTCCTTTCTGGATAATCTTATTGCTGGTTTAGGGCGATCGGGCGCTGCCAAGGATCAAACTTGCGATGCAGGGGATTGCCGCTGACGATGTCCGCTTTCGGGGGTAAAGCGGACATCTGGGGGTGCCTGGCGCGCGGATCGGCATATTGTGGCGCTTTCTCGCGTTCCTATCCGGCGCTCATCAGAGCGAGCGCGGTACGCGCACCCCGCGCTGCGCTAGAGCGACTTGCTCGCTGCCTGTAAGCACTACCTTCGTTTTCACGAGGCCATCCTGCTTTACCAATGCGAACAATGTTGCAGCGTGTGCAGGCGAAATTCGCACGCATCCGTGGCTTGCGGGCATCCCGAGCTTCTTGGTGTCATACGAGCCGTGGATGGCGTGGCCGATCTTAGTAAAGAATATCGAGTGCGGCATCGGTGCATCGTCCCATTCCTTGGAATAATGGTCGGCCTCCATGCGGAAGGCAGTGTAGGAGCCCGATGGTGTGGCATAACCGGTGCGCCCGGTTGAAACCGGCCAGTTGTATACCGCTGCGCCGTCACGAACGACTGTCATGCGCTGCTTGCTCTTGTCGACCTTGATGAGAATCTCAGCCCGCGCGGTACCGACAACAGCTGCGGTGAGAGAAGCGGCAATCAAGAAAATGGTGATTAAGCTCACGAGCTAAATCTCAGAGGCACATCCAACCGTGCCAACGGTCTAAGTCGCTGGATGGGCGTTAGTTCCGATGTGGCGTGTTAGCGCTGCATCCAAAAAGTGTTCTGT
>JBKPLN010000555.1:0-3927 GCA_046731635.1 Pseudomonadota bacterium
TGAGCGGTCACAGGGATATGATCGGTATGCTCCTCCGCCCCGTAATGGCTGGTATCCAGTCAACCCCCGACAGAATTACTATCGTCAGTCCTAACAGAGGAAGGAAGATGCTGATTGAGAGGAACGAGAATAAATAGAAAGGGCTTCGGACGGTTTCACGGCGATGGAAAAAATTTTTAGTTCGTCTATACAGTATCAGATGTTCCAGCGTAGCTCTCGCGGCCCGTGCCAGCCAAAGTGGAGATAAGGTGTCGCGCCTAATTTCTGTCCGGCTTAACGGACGAGGTCGCCTCCTCGCAACCATCATTCTCCCCGAGATCAACGATAGCTGCTGCGCTGCACATGTCCGCTTTTGGGGGGTAAAGCGGACATAACCTTGTGCGGAAATCCGCTTTTGCTGTCGCTATTGGCGGTAAAGCGGACATGACTTGTTGCGCCCCATATGTCTGCTTTTGGCCCAAAGCGGACATCGGCTGTCCTCAGACCCGACCCCTTCCAGTCTGCTCATTTGACGCGATACGATGCCCGTCCTGAGCCTCACGGAGGGCCCATGCGACGGCGCGAGTTCATCACCCTTCTTGGCGGTGCAACTGCTTGGCCGATTGCGGCGCGCGCGCAGCAGCCAGTGATGCCCGTGATTGGGTTTCTCAGCGTTGGAACATTTGAAAAAAATCGTGACTATGTTGCCGCATTCCATCGAGGTTTAGCCGATGGAGGATTTGCCGAGGGCCGCAACGTAGGGATCGAGTACCGATGGACAGAGGGTCAAAACGATCGGCTACCTGCACTGGCTGCGGATTTGGTTCGCCGTCAGATAACAGTCATCGTTGTGGCCAGCACACCGGCTTCCCTGGCTGCTAAGGCGGCGACTCAGACAATCCCGATCGTTTTTGCTGTAGGTACCGATCCAGTCGGAATTGGTCTCGTCGCGAGCCTAGCACACCCCGGCGGCAACATTACTGGCGTTACCAACCTGAACGTCGAGCTATTCAAAAAATGCTTTGAGCTGATGCACAGCCTGATGTCTCCGGGTTCTACGATCGCGGTCCTCGTCAACCCGGCCAACATCGCCCAAACAGCCACTGAAAGGGCGACCATACAGGACGCGGCACGTGCCCTCGGCGCGCGCGTGGTGATTCTGGATGCAAGTACTGCCAGCGAGATCGAATCGGCTTTCGAGGCCCTTGTTGGCCAGCGGATAGGTGCACTTGTGGTAAGCGGAGAAATATTTTTTTTGACCCAGCGTGATCGGCTCGTCGAACTGGCGGCACGCCATGCAGTGCCAACGATATATGCGTACCGCGAGTTTCCGGTCGCCGGCGGTCTCATGAGCTACGGAGCCGATTTCGCGGAGCCTTATCGTCTGCTCGGGGTATACGCCGGCCGGATTCTCAAGGGGGAGAAGCCGGCCAATCTCCCAGTTCAACAGGCCACCAAGGTCGAGCTGGTCATCAATCTGAAAACCGCCAAGACCCTCGGCCTTGCCATACCGCTTCCGTTGCTTGGCCGCGCCGACCTGGTGATCGAATAACGACGAAATTGCTTGCTGTGCACGAGTCCGCTATTGGCCCGAAGCAGACATGGCCGCGTGCACTGCACATGTCCGCTTTCGGGGATAAAGCGGACATGGCTTTTTCTGGTGCGAATGTCTGCTTTGACCTAAAGCGGACATTGATTAGCCCTTCCGGGGTACTCGATTTTGCCGTTACGATGATTGGTCCTGACCCTCGGGGCGGCAATGAGACGGCGCGAGTTCATCACACTTCTCAGCGGCACGACGGCCATATGGCCAATTGCGGTGCGGGCGCAGCAACGCGAGCAGATTGCGCGGATCGGCGTGCTCATGGGTACAGCTGCCGAAGACCCGGAAGGACAGGCTCGCATTACAGCGTTCCGGCAAGGCCTACAAAAATTGGGTTTGACCGAAGGTCAAAACGTGCGGATTGACGTTCGCTGGACCGCAGGCGATGCCGCGCTTGAGCGCAAATTCGCAGCCGAATTGGTCACGTTCACGCCTGATGTCATCTTGGCCACAGCCAGCCCGACTGTGGCGGCGTTGCAAGCGGTAACCCGAACCGTGCCGATCGTGTTCGCGGGAACTATCGATCCGGTCGGCGCTGGCTTCGTGGATAGTCTGGCGCGGCCGGGCGGCAATGCCACCGGTTTCGTTTTGTTCGAGTACAGCATGGGCGCGAAATGGCTCGAACTTCTCAAGGAGATCGCGCCAAACGTGTCCCGAGTAGCGGTCCTTCGGGATCCGGCCATAGCTGCCGGGACGGGGCAATTCGGTGCCATCCAATCCGTAGCGCCATCGTTAGGGGTGGAATTGACTCCCGTTAACGTGCGCGACCCTGACGAGATCGAGCGTGCGATTTCGGCATTTGCCCGCTCACCCAATGGTGGCCTCATTGTAACGGCGTCCCCACTGGCCTTAGTTCATCGCGATCTAATCGTCACGCTGGCCGCCCGGCACAAGCTTTGCGCAGTTTACAGTTTGCGTCCGTTCGTCACTGCCGGCGGCTTAATTTTCTATTCGCCTGATATTGCCGATCAATACCGGCGCCCAGCCGGCTACATCGACCGTATCCTCAAAGGCGAGAAGCCAGCCGACCTACCGGTGCAAGCGCCAACCAAATTCGAGATGGCGATCAATATGAAGACCGCCAAGGCGTTGGGAATCACAGTGCCACCAAGCCTGCTCGCCACGCGCCGACGAGGTGATCGAATAGCGATCCTTTCTGCTGCGCTGCATGAGTCCGCTTTTGGCCCAAAGCAGACATCCGTTTTTGCGTCGCACATGTCCGCTATTGGGGGTAAAGCGGACATGGTGGTTGCGCTGCGAAATGTCCGCACCCAAAGCGGACATTTGGGCCGCAGAAATTTCAAACGCGTTATCACGCTACGCCATTGGACCACGGTCCAATGGCGCTAAAGCGACGGCTTAATCAACTCGCGGAAGCAAGCCTTAGAGCAAGCCGTTTGGCCGGTCTGTTGGACAACTCGGATTTGGGGGAGCGCAGACGTGAGCATCATTTGGACGATTATAATCGGCTTCGTAGCTGGCATTGTTGCTAAGTTCCTCCATCCGGGATCATCGAACGAGCCATCTGGCTTTATTCTCACGGCAGCGCTCGGGATTGCCGGCTCTTTCGTAGCGCAAGCCCTTGGCTGGTACCGCGCTGGCGAAGGGGCAGGTTTTGTCGGCGCGGTCGTCGGAGCCATCATCGTGCTTGTTGTTTGGGGCTTCTTAGCTCCGAAACTGCAAAAGAACACTTAGATGGAATGCTCATGCGTATAGATGAGTTGCCGCAGAGCAATCAAATAATCCCTGACAGAAATAAAAGGAGGAACAATGAAGCGTATCATTCTTGCTGTTTTGATGACCTCTTTCGCTTTCAGCGCGGCTATCGCGCAATCCTGTGAAAGCAAAGCAGTAAGTGCGGACGGCAAGCCGCTCCACGGCGCAGCCAAAACGAGCTTCGTCAAGAAATGTAAGAAGGATGCCTGCGAGGCCAAAGCGGTCAGCAATGAAGGCAAGCCGCTTTACGGCGCAGCAAAAAGGAGCTTCATGGCAAAATGCGGGAGGGCTGCTTAAACGAGCAGTTAGCTGGTGTGAAGCAATGGAACCGCCTTACGGCAGTCTTTCCCCTCATCTGCCGTTCGCCTGTAGGTGCTAAATTATTTCAAAGCGCGCACCAGTCACCAGATTTTCCCGAACGCACGTGCTGAACTGCCAGCAAACAGGATAGTCGCGGCCTCCTAAGCGAGGTCGCACTGTGCTGCGATCAACGGGCATGTGAACATTTGTATCTGTGTGGTCGCGCCTTTTTTGTGCTGTGCCTGGCGCTTCTTTGTGCAGAAAACATATCTTTTCTAAATGACGCACGGCTTGGGCGGCGTTACAAATGCTAAGCGGCTTTGATCCCT
>JBKPLN010000556.1:0-7124 GCA_046731635.1 Pseudomonadota bacterium
CGGCACATATTGACGTAGCCGAAAACCTTGAGGTCCCAGGCTTTGCGCCAGGTCGCCTCGTCGACACCGAGCAGCGTGCCGCCAGGAATGGCGCCCGCATTGTTCACAAGAATGTCTATGTCCGGGTAGTCGCGAGCCAACCGATCGACGTTTGCGCTCTCGGACAGGTCAGCGGCGACGGTGTCGACCCGCACATTTGTCTTCTGCACGATGGCCGATTTCGCCGCAGCAAGTGCATCCGCGCTCCTCGAAACGATGATAACGTTGCAGCCTTCGCCTGCCAAAATCTCCGCAGCGGCGCGGCCGATCCCCTTCGAACCACCTGTGATCAAGGCGGTCTTGCCCGCAAGTTTCAAGTCCATGCTTTCGCACCCCGCATACCGCTGCAACTATGAACGCCGTGCCATGGCGCGGCAACCAGCTCCGTTAATGCGCCGCTTCGATCATTCGGCGAATGCCTTCGCGATGACCTACCTTGGCGCGAAATCCAAAATCACGTTCCGCCGCCTGAGTATCTACCGGACCTCGTGATCCAACCGGCTTGCTGCCGTCAATCTCGAGCCGCACCGGCTTGCCAGCCGCGGCCGCGGCGGCCGCAATGTCATCAGGCGTCACTTTTTCCTGATGCGCAATGAAGTAGCTGAGCTGCCTGCGACCCTTGGCAAAGCAGGCTGAAACGGCAGCCCGCGCTGCATCGTCGATATAAATGTACGGCCAATCCGTCATTGGCTCGATGCGAGCAATTTTGCCGGCGAGTGCGGCATTGATGATTGTCTCGACCGTAAAAACAGTCCGTCGCCCTGGACCGTAGATCGCCGTGAAGCGCAGCGAGCACAGGTCCATCGGGATTCTGCCCCAGAGCCCGCGCAGCACCAGGTCCATCGCGGCTTTTGAGGCGCCGTACGTTGAGGTGGGGCGCAGAGGGTAGTCCTCGCCCACCGGCTCGTTTTCGTAGAAGTTTCCCAGCGCCGATACCGACGAACAATAGATGAACGTTTTCACGCCGGATTCCGTTGCCGCGCGCAGCAGATTGAGGCTGCCGGCCACGTTGATCGCGATGACGCCGATGGGATCGTCCGGCATGACCATTGGACCGGACACGCCGCCCGCATGAATAACGTGCGTGACCTTATTGGCGGCGAGCAGCGCATCAAGGCGTGCACGATCCGAAAGATCGTCGATGACGTCTGCGGTCGCCGAGGGGACGGGGTCCAATCCGATTGCACGACGTCCGTCCTGGGCAAGCAACTTCAAGATCGCATGGCCAAGAAAGCCGCTTGCGCCCGTTATCAGCGTCACGTCATCGGCCATGCGAACCTGTCAAACGATCTTTCTGGCATGGAAATCCGCAATCTCTGCATTGCTGTATCCGGCGTCGCGCAGGATCTCATCGGTGTGCACCCAGTTCCGCCAAGGTCGTGTCAACGCTTGCCGGCGTGCGGGACAGGCCGATCGGCTGGCCGACAACGCGGATATCGCCGCGCGTCGGATGTTGCAGCGGCGCCGCAATGCCAAGATGCTCCACCTGCGGGTCGGCAAAAACTTCGTCCAGCTTGTAAATCGGACCAGCCGGAACACCTTGCTGTTCGAGTTTGTCCAGCCAGTGTGACGAACTTTTTGTCTTGAAGACCTCGGACAGGGTCGCGGTCAGCTTGGGCCGATTGCGAAAACGGACATCAAGTGTCGCGTATTCGGGCGCCTTCCCGAGATCCGGTCGCTCCAGCGCGACGCAAAGCGCACGCCACTATCCGTCGCCGCCGACGCCGATATTGATGAACCCGTCGGAGGTTTCAAACACGCCCATCGGCGTCGAGTAGGGATGAGCGTTGCCCGCCTGTCCCGGCACGATGCCGTCGATAAGATAGCGCGCCGCCTGAAAATCCATGAGGGCAATCTGCGCCTCAAGCAAAGAGGTTTGCACCCATTGACCGCGGCCTGAGCGTTCGCGCTCGGCAAGTGCGATCAGAATGCCTGTCGCGGCATAGATCCCTGCGGACATGTCGGCAACCGCTATCCCGGCACGCACGGGTCCCCCGCCGGGCATCCCCGTCACCCACATCAGTCCGCCCATGCCCTGGGCAATCTGGTCGAATCCTGCGCGCGTGCGATACGGGCCGCTCTGCCCAAATCCCGAAATTGAGGCAAGGATAATGCGCGGATTAACCGCTGCGAGGGCTTCATAGGCGATTCCCAGGCGGTCTTTGACGTCGGGCCGAAAATTCTCAACCACCACGTCTGCATCTTTGACCAATCGCATGAAAATGTCGTGGCCGGTCTTTTCCTTCAGATTGAGCGTCAGCGAACGCTTGTTGCGGTGAAGGTTCAGCATGTCGGAACCGTCACGGGCGCCGCTCATGCCTTCGTTGGGATCGACGCCGGGAGGCGCTTCGATCTTGATCACGTCCGCGCCGAAGTCGCCCAGGATCCGGCAACACGTTGGCCCGGCGCGCGCGCGAGTAAGATCGAGGACACGCAGATTTGCCAGTGCGGCCGAAGGGCGTGAAACGCTCATAGCGGCGATCCCTCGTTCGAGATCGTCACCAGATCGGAAACTGCGGCTGGAACATGCGAGTGCCAGTCGGTTCGATCCTGCACCGCGGCAGCCAGCGCAATCAATGCATGATCGGAGCCAGGCCTGCCGACGACTTGCAGGGCGACGGGCATTCCCCGGTCGTCGAAGCCCGCCGGAAAGGTGACCACTGGGAGACCGAGCAGGTTGGCAAAGCGCGTCAAATGGCTCAACTCGTACAGCGTTCTGGCGTTGAAAAGCGGCGAGCGTGGATCGCACTCGGTGGTCTTGGGGGTGCGGATTGCAAGAACAGGCAGGGCAAGCGCTTCGTCATTCTGAAAGACGTTGGCGACAAAATCCAGCACCAGCTGTGGTCGTGCCGACAGGCTGGCCTTTAGAGTTGCATCATCGATAGTAACCCCCTTGGCCAGTCGCTTTGCAAGAACCGGATCCAGCATCCCGGTTGTCATCAGCGCCCGGTGTGCTCGTGCTGCCTCCGCCTGCATGATCGTGAAAACATAGGGGTCGAGCGATTCAATGACTGCCAGCGCGTCCCGCCGGCCGATTTCGACCCCGCAACCGGCGATCGCCTCGACAGCATTGCGGCATACAGCAGCAATCGAACCATTGGCGAGCGCAAGCGCATCGGTGACGACGCCCACTTTGCCAATCGGTTCGCTGCCATCGCTCCGCGCATACAATATCTGCGCGGCGACACGCATGTCCGAAGCGCTGCGCGCCAGAAGCCCGATCGTATCGAGGCTCGGTGCCAGCGGCACTGCTCCGAGAGCTGAAACGGCGCCGTACGTCGGCTTCCACGCGGTGATGCCGCAACAATGCGCCGGGATGCGCAGCGAGCCGCCGGTATCGGACCCGAGCGCGACGACGACCGAGCCGCTCGCGACGGCCGCCGCCGAGCCCGAGGAAGATCCGCCGGTAATGAAATCCGGATTCCATGGATTGCCGACATGGCCATGCCGGGAGTTGTAGCCGGACGGCTCGTAGGCGATCTCTGTCATCGCCGTATAGCCGATGCGCCTAGCCCCGGCGCGATCGAGAAGATCGAGCACAGTCGCCTTTGGAATGTTCGCTACAGGCAGTGGCTGCGCGAGGCCGCCATGCGGCATGCGCGTTGCCGAAACAAACAGGTCCTTTGCGGCATACGGCATGCCAGCGAGAACCGCAGACCACGGTGCCGTCGGCTCACACTCAAATTGAACAAACGCTTTCAGCCTTGGTTCGAGCCGACGCGCGATGCTTTCCGCGTTTGCGGAAACCTGCGACTGCGTCTCGGCATCAAGCTCGATCCAGTTCCGAAAGCGCGTGGACGGCATGCCTCTAACTTACATTGGATTGAGTGACGCCGCCTGACCTCTGGTGCTTTCAGATTGCGCGTTCATAATAGCGGCTCATGCCATCCGCGATCATCGCGATCTGACGCCTCATATTGAAGTAACCGGAGCAACTCCATGAAGGTCAAACGCATCGAGCACGTTGCGATTGCCGTTAAAAGTATGGCGCAAAGTCGAAAAATATTCGAAGAAAAGCTCGGCTTCAAACTCGAATACGAGGAGTATCTGCCGCAATACTCCACTCGGCTTGCCATGTACCCGATTGGATCGACCTATATCGAGCTGCTGGAATCCGATCGCCAGGACACCGAAACCGCGCGTTGGATTGCCGAGCGCGGCGAGGGTCTGTTTCACATCTGCCTCGAGGTTGAAGGAATTGAGGAAGCGCTCGATGAGTTGAGAGGAAAGGGCGTCAAGCTGCTCGACGAGCGCCCGCGGATCGGGCATGCGAATTCGCGCATTGCTTTTATCGACCCGGAATCAACCGGAAATGTCCTGATTGAGCTGGTGGAGCTGCCACCATCTTGACGAGTTCTGCCGCAGCTGCCGAGTGCGATCAAGAGCATCAGACATTTCGGTCACATCATCCGATGCATATTTTCGACGAGCCGAAGATTGACTGCCACGCACACGTGATTGATCCGACCCATTTTCCATACGGTAAGGACATTGCCTACAAGCCCGCCGGACAGGAAATCGGAACGACGGCGCAATTCCGGCGGGTCATGAGCTGTTACGGCGTAAAGCATGCACTCCTGGTGCAGCCCAATTCCGGGTACGAAGGTGATAATTCCTGCCTCCTCGATGCGATCGTCGAAGGGCGAGGGGCGCTTCAAGGGCATCGCAATCGTCGATCTGGACGTCGGCGTCGCTACCCTGAAGAAATTTCAGACGCAGGGCATCATTGGCGTTGCCATCAATCCGACATTTCACGGCAACGAGCACTACAAGGGCACCGCCGGCCTGATGAAGCAGCTCGCCGATCTCGGTATGTTTCTGGATCTGCAAGTCGAGAATGACCAGTTCCTAATGTACGAGCCGTGGATCGCATCAATTCCTGTCAAGGTCGTGATCGATCATGTCGGGCGACCAACACCCCCGGCAGGCCTCGGCCAGCCGTCCTTTGCAGCCATTGTTCGATTGGCCGGCACGGGACGAGTAAGCGTGAAGCTTTCGGGCTACCTGAAATTCGCCCGCTCGGCTTATCCGTTCGAGGATTGCTGGCCGTTCGTTCGCGCTCTGGTTGATGCGTTCACCCTCGATCACTGCATGTGGGCATCCGACTGGCCCTACCTGCGCGCCCAGGAACGGCAGGACTATGGGCCGCTCGTGCAGCTGGCCGGTGAGCTGTTCCCAAATGCCTCGGATCGGCGCAAACTTTTCTGGGAGACGCCAAATCGCCTGTTCAAATTCGCGGCAACAAACCAATGACCGGTAAAAGCATGAGCCAGGTCGAGACTTCATTGAGCTGCTACGAGCTGCTCAACGAGCCGTTGCTCAACAAAGGCACGGCCTTTACCGTAGTCGAGCGGGACCAGTTTGACTTGCACGGGCTGCTGCCGCCGCACGTATCTCAACTTGATTATCAGGTGCAGCGCCGGCTTGAAGCTTTTCGAGGACTTCATACCGATATGCAAAGATACACGTTCCTGCGCGGATTGCAGGACTCCAACGAAGTCCTGTTCTACGCAATGTTGACCCGGAACATCGAAGAGATGATGCCGATCGTCTACACGCCGACGGTCGGGTTAGGCTGCCAGCTGTTCAGCCACATTTTCCGCAAGCCTCGCGGACTTTTCTTGAGCGTGCCGCATAAGGACGATATCCGTCGGATCATCGCTCATCCCCGTTACGATTACGTCGAGGCTATCGTTGTCAGCGACGGCGAGCGGATTCTCGGTCTTGGTGACCAGGGCGCCGGCGGAATGGGAATTCCGATCGGAAAGCTGTCGCTGTACAGCGCATGCGCCGGTCTGCCTCCTGCGACCGCTTTGCCGATCATCCTCGATGTTGGCACTGACAACGAGAAACTTCTTGCCGACCCGCTCTACATCGGCTGGCAGCACCGCCGGGTGCGCGGGGCTGAATACGACGATTTTGTCGAAAATTTTGTCACTGCGGTGCGCGAGCGGTGGCCGCACGTGCTTCTGCACTGGGAGGATTTCGCGATCGGCAATGCCAACCGGCTGCTCGCAAAATACCGCGATCAGTTGTGCACCTTCAACGACGACATTCAGGGAACGGCCGCTATCGCAGTCGGAACCCTGCTCAGTGCGATAAATGTCACCGGCATCCCGCTGACTCAGCAACGCGTTGTTGTGTTCGGTGCGGGTTCTGCAGGAAGCGGCATAAGTGCGCTGGTCGCGCGAGCCATGGTCGAAGCCGGGTTGAGCGAGGCGGAAGCGCGGAGCCGGTTCTATCTCGTCGACCGGGACGGGTTGCTGGTCGAAGGCATGTCCGGGCTGCAGTCGTTTCAAATGCCGTTTGCCCAGCGGCGTGACACCCTGGCCAACTGGAAGCTCGAAACGCCGAGCCGCATCGGCCTCAACGATGTCATAAGCAACGCGAACCCGACAGCCTTGATCGGCACATCGGGCCAGCCGAATGCCTTCACCGAAAAGATCGTGCGCGAGATGGCGAGCCGCGCGGCCCGCCCGATTATTTTCTCGCTCTCGAACCCCACGGAACGCAGTGAGGCCACGCCTGCACAAATTGACGAATGGACCGAAGGGCGCGCCGTCATCGGCACCGGCAGTCCATTTCCCCCGCTGAAGCGCAATGGCAACGCATTCCGCGTCGATCAGACGAACAACGCCTATGTGTATCCTGGGATAGGGCTCGGGGCGATCGCGACAGGTGCGCGGCGGATATCGGATGGCATGTTCCTCGCTGCCGCTCACGCCGTCGCGGCAAAGAGTCCAGCCAAAGCCGATCCGCGCGCCAACCTGCTTCCTCCGCTGCGCGACATTCGCGAGGTCACTTTTCACGTTGCGGTCGCCGTCGGCAAACAGGCGCAGAAGGAAGGCCTGACTCGCCCGATGCAGGATGAAGCAATTGCTGCCGGGGTTCGTGCCAAGATGTGGGAGCCGCTCTACCCGTCGTACAAGCGAGTCAAGAAGTAGCTATTCTCAGGGAGGGCTTTTGCGTCAATCACCGCGCAGGCTGCCGGCAACAGCATTTTTGTTGTACCAGCGGGCGGCCCCGACGTGGAATGGCAAGACGGTGTTGCGGATAAAATTCGCCGGAACGGTCTCCGCCGCGGC
>JBKPLN010000557.1:0-9455 GCA_046731635.1 Pseudomonadota bacterium
GGTGATATTGAGTTTAAGGTTGTTGACACGGCGGGCCTTGAGCAGTCTGCGCCCGAAAGTTTGTCGGGTCGAATGCGGCAGCAGACCGAAGCCGCGATCGATCAAGCCGACGTTATTTTTTTCATGATTGACGCGCGGACCGGACCAATGCCGGCAGATCACGCCTTTGCCGACGCTGCGCGTAAATCCGGCAAACCGATCATACTCATCGCCAACAAGAGCGAAGGAACAGCGGGCGAATCCGGTCGGCTGGAAGCCTATGCGCTCGGACTTGGCGAGCCCGTACCGGTTTCTGCCGAGCATGATGAGGGCATGTCCGATCTTTATGATGCCCTGCGTGCCGCACTGCCGGAAGAAATCCCGCAGCCGGAGACCGAAGCCGAAACGGATACGGCTCACCCAATCCGTGTCGCTATTGTAGGCCGCCCCAACGCGGGCAAGTCGACGCTTATCAACCGTTTGATTGGCGAGGAGCGGTTGCTCACTGGACCCGAAGCCGGCATTACGCGCGACGCCATTGCGGTCGAGCATGACTGGCAGGGACATAAATTTCGGATTTATGACGCTGCCGGACTACGCCGACGGTCGCGCGTCGCGGAAAAGCTGGAGAAGCTTTCAGTTGCCGACGCGCTTAATGCAGTGCGCTTTGCCGAAGTTGTGGTGGTGCTGCTCGATGTCGAAAATGCCTTCGAGGAACAGGATCAGCGCATCGCCGACCTCGTCGAGCAGGAAGGCCGCGCCATCGTCATTGCGGTCAATAAATGGGATTTGAAGGAAAAGACAGCCGGCGCAATCGGCAAACTGCGCGAACAGGCGGAGGAGAAGCTTACCCAACTCAAAGGTTTGCCGTTGGTGGGCGTCTCCGGGCTTACAGGCGAAGGTCTTGACCGCTTGATGCAGGCTGTCATTGACGCCTATGACGTGTGGAACAGGCGTATTCCCACGAGCGCCTTGAACCGCTGGTTCGAGCAAGCGGTCAGCACTCATCCTCCGCCGGCCGTGTCCGGACGCTCGTTGCGTCTGAACTACATCACACAGGCGAAAAGCCGGCCGCCAAGCTTTGTCTTGTTCTGCACCCGAGCAGAGGCCGTGCCCGATGCCTACAAGCGGTACCTGTTGAACTCACTGCGCGAGTCGTTTGATCTGCCCGGGACGCCGATCCGCCTGGCTCTGCGCGAGAAAGACAACCCGTACAAGGGCAGGGCAAAGCGCAAGCACTGACGCGCTTGGCATCAGGCCGGCGCAGGCAAATCCAGAAATTTTTCCGCGCGGAAATCATAGATCCTGCCATTTTCCGAGCACTCGGGAAGACATAACGGGAGGATTGATTTCGCGATTTTTTCCGGCGTCGGCAGGGTTGCGGGATCTGCTCCCGGAAAAGCCGACAGATACATGCGCGTTCGTGCGGGTCCAGGCGCAAATAAATTGGCTCGCACCTTCGTGGTTGCGTTCTCCGCCGCGTAGGTCCTTACCAAGGCGTCAAGCGCGGTCTTGGATGCCGCGTAAGATCCCCAATAGGCGCGTCCCAAATAAGCGACAGACGACGTCAGAAATACCGCCCGGCCGGCCTGCGAACGCTGAAGCAGCGGATCCATGCATCGGATCAACTGCCAGTTGGCGGTGACGTTCACGGCGAGGAGATTGTCCCAGTCCTTCGTCTCCACATGCGGAAGCGGCGAAAGCGGGCCAAGAACCCCGGCATTGCCCACCAGCACGTCAAGCCGCTGGTAGCGTTCGTTGAGCGCGAGCGCGAGTCGCGCGATCCCATCCCTGTCCTTGACATCGAGCGGCACCAGCGTCGCGGAGCCCCCAGCCGCCTTGATCTTGTCGTCGAGTGCCTCCAACCCGCCGACCGTGCGGGCCACGGCCACGACATGCGCGCCCGACTGCGCAAGCTCGAACGCAATCGCCGCCCCGATGCCACGCGAAGCGCCGGTGACGAGCGCAATACGATCTGAGAGAGGCCGAGAATAGTCGGTCATTGCCTGGTCATGCCGGGCGATTGTGCCAGGCATCCGCGTCTTTCTTGCATCGAGCCATAGAAGCCAGGGATGCCCGGGACAAGCCCGGCCATGACGATTGCCAAGGTGCTAGATCGCTTCAGCCAGCAAGGATAATTGGCGTGGGCTGGCTTCTTGCGCGGCGAGATCGGTGAGCGGGGTGGGATAGTCGCCGGTAAAACAGTGATCGGTAAACTGCGGCCGCACCGGGTCGCGTCCCGCGAAACCCATGGCGCGATAAATACCGTCTACCGACAGAAATGCCAGCGAATCTGCGCCAATGAATTTTCTCATGCCCTCGAGGTTGTGGGTGGCCGCGAGCAGCTTGTCGCGCTCGGGCGTGTCTATTCCGTAATAGTCGGGATGAGTGATCGGGGGCGAAGCGATGCGGAAGTGGACTTCTCTGGCGCCTGCATCGCGCATCATCTGCACGATCTTGCGCGACGTCGTGCCCCGCACGATCGAGTCGTCGACGAGAACGATCCGCTTGCCGGCGACCACGGTGCGGTTGGCGGAATGCTTGAGTCGGACGCCCTGGTCGCGAATGGCCTGCGTCGGCTGAATGAACGTGCGACCGACGTAGTGATTGCGAATGATGCCAAGCTCGTAGGGGACCTTTGCCTCCTGGGCGAAACCGATTGCAGCCGGCACACCCGAATCGGGGACAGGTACAATCACGTCGGCCTGCGCAGGCGCTTCGCGAGCGAGCTCCGCGCCCATGGTTTTGCGCACGTCGTAGACGTGCCGACCGCCGACAATGGAGTCGGGTCGCGAGAAGTAAATGTATTCAAAAATGCAAGGACGAGCCGGCATCGGAGGGAAAGGTTTGTGGGACTGGGCGCCGTCCTCATCAAAGACCACTACTTCGCCGTTCTCGACGTCGCGCACGTACTGCGCACCGATGATATCGAGAGCACAGGTTTCGGAAGCGAGGATCGGACAGCCGTCGAGCTTTCCGATCACAAGGGGACGGATGCCCAGCGGATCGCGTGCACCGACGAGTTTCTTGTTGGTCAAGCCGACAAAGGCATAAGCGCCTTCAAGCTGGCGCAGGCCCTCGATGAATCGATCGACGAAGCGATTGCGTTTGGCGCGTGCGACGAGGTGCAGGATCACCTCGGTATCGGTCGTCGACTGCATCATCGCGCCTTCATGCACGAGGTCGCGCCGCAGCTTGATGCCGTTGGTCAGATTGCCGTTGTGGCCGATCGCAAAGCCGCCGCCTTCGAGTTCTGCGAACAACGGCTGCACGTTACGAAGGATCGTCTCGCCAGTGGTTGAATAGCGCACGTGCCCCATTGCGGACGTGCCGGGCAGGCGATCAATCACCTCACGCCGTGCAAACGCATCTCCGACCAGCCCAAGTCGTCGCTCGGAATGGAAACGCTTGCCGTCGAAAGAGACAATTCCCGCGGCTTCCTGACCCCGGTGCTGGAGCGCGTGCAGGCCAAGCGCCGTGATCGCCGCCGCATCGGGATGGCCGAAAATGCCGAATACGCCGCATTCCTCTCGCAGATGGTCGCCGTCGAAATCCAGCTCCATGGGCACGATGTCCTGCGACTGTTTGTGCATGTTATCGCGTTCTGCTCGCCCTTGGTTGCACCGGGGGCAATTCCGAACGCTGGTCGGGACTGGCATCAGGCGCATCCTGGTCTTCCTGCTTTGGCCTCTTCAGCCTCTTTAAAATGGTGCTTTCCGGATCATCCGGCAACATCGACATCAGCCATTGTCCCGTGTTTTGCAGCACAAGTTTTGACTTGGCGCTGCGCACCCACTCAGGCTGGCTGCGATCAGGCACCAGCCAGGCGAAAAACAGAAACGCGACCACGACGATCACCAGCCCGCGGCCAAGCCCAAACAGGAAACCGAGCGTGCGGTCGAGCGCGCCGACGCGGCTGTCGAGAACCATATCGGAAATGCGCGCCGTGATGACCGACACGATGAGCAGGGTGACGAGGAAGACGCCGCCGACCGAAACAGCCGTTGCGACCGTGTCGCTGGTGAAGTACTGCTTCGCCAACGGCAGCACGCGGCTATAGGAATAGAGCGTGACGACCGCAGCGACGCCCCAAGCACCGATTGACAGAATCTCGCGCATGAATCCGCGGATCATGGCGAGGAGCCCTGATATCAGCATCACTATCAGCAAAATGATGTCGAGCAGCGTGATCGGCATCGAGGGCTCATGCGCTCCGCAGGTTTTTGCAGTTCGTGCCCCGCCTGGCCGTCGGCACGTGCGAGGAATCCGCGCCCGCCATAGCGGCTACGGGCGGGGGCGGCAATGTCGACCCTAAGTGTTTAATTTTAGGCCCATTTCTGCGTTTCAACTCGCGCTGAAGACGCGGCTAAAGCCGGTTTCGACGCGCCGTATATAGCGGCCCGTTACGGCCCCGTCACCCGTATTGTCCACGAGTTTTGGCAGCCATGCGCGCCCTACCTCCGGCGGCAATGTTCGCCACGAGACTGGCAAGGCTACCGACTTCGTTGACTGTCAGCCCTGATTCGGAACGTTCGCCACGGCCCGCTTCCGGCACAACGGCACCCTTGAAGCCCAATTTGGCAGCTTCTTTCAGGCGCGAGGCGGCCTGCGCTACCGGCCTGACGGCACCCGAAAGCGACACCTCGCCGAAATAGACGGCGTCCGAGGGGAGGGGCGCATTGGCGAGCGAGGATACAAGCGCAGCCGCGGCTGCAAGATCACCCGCCGGCTCTTGGATGCGCATGCCGCCGGCAACGTTAAGGTAAACATCGTGGCCGCCGAGCCGAACACCGCAATGCGCCTCGAGGACCGCGAGCACCATCGACAAGCGGTTTGGGTCCCAGCCCACAACCGCACGTCGGGGAGTGCCAAGCGAGGTCGGGGCAACCAGTGCCTGAATTTCCACCAACAGCGGGCGAGTGCCCTCAACGCCGGCGAAGACCGCCGTGCCCGGCTGCCCGAGGTCGCGTTCCGACAAAAACAGCTCCGAGGGATTGGCGACTTCGCGCAGGCCAACGCCGGTCATTTCGAACACGCCGATTTCATCGGTCGGGCCGAACCGGTTTTTTACCGCGCGCAATATGCGGAACTGATGCGAGCCTTCTCCTTCAAAGGCAAGCACCGCATCGACCATGTGCTCGACGACACGAGGACCGGCGATTTGCCCATCCTTGGTGACATGCCCAACCAGGATGACCGCTGCGCCCGACTTCTTGGCAAAACGGATCAGCGCCTGCGCCGAGCCGCGGACCTGGGTCACCGTGCCGGGAGCGGACTCAACAATATCGGTCCACATGGTCTGGATAGAATCAATAACGACCAGCCGAGGCGTCGTTCCTTCCGAAAGGGTCGCGATGATATCTTCGACCGCGGTTTCCGCCGCGAGCTCGACGTTGCAATCGCGCAACCCCAATCGCTCGGCGCGCAGGCGAACCTGAGCCACCGCTTCCTCACCGGAAATATAGACCGTGCGATGGCCGGCCCGAGCCATGGCAGCGGTAGCCTGAATAAGCAGCGTCGACTTGCCGATGCCCGGGTCGCCGCCGACCAGCAGCACCGATCCGCGCACAAAGCCACCGCCCGTGACGCGGTCGAGTTCCGCGATGCCGCAAGGCAGACGCCGGGCGTCGTGGGCCTCCCCGGCCAGCGCCTCCAGCGCAAAAAGCCGGCCCCTGCCGGGCTTACGGCCAAGGCCGCCTGGGCGGTCCCCACCTTCCTCGCTCAGGGTATTCCATTCACCGCAGGCTTCGCACTTTCCTTGCCAGCGGCTAAACGCAGCGCCGCAGTTCTGGCAAATAAAGCTGAGGTTTCGCTTCGACATGCAGAATCGATCTGGAAAACCGGTAAAAGACGCTAAGCGACCGGTGAGAACAATACAAGAACATTTTTAAAAGAATAGCTAACGCTCAGGGGATTAAAGAGGCCCCTCAACCCTCCCGATAGGCGCGCCGGTAACGCGAGCCCAAGCTGGTGAGTATTTCGTATCCGATCGTGCCTGCGGCCGCTGCCAGGGCGTCCACGCCGATGTCCCCGCCGATCAGAGTGACCAGGTCTCCACGCCTGACCGAAGGATCGGGGAGAGCCGTTACGTCGATCGCGAGAAGGTCCATCGAGACGCGTCCGGCCAAGGGACAGCGTGTGCCTGAAATAATGGCGCTTGCGCCTGGGGCTGTGTCCGTGGCGCTGGCCGCGCGCGGATAGCCATCGGCATAGCCGACAGCAACTATCGCGACGCGAGTGAGATGCTTGGCTGTCCAGGTTGCGTTGTAACCGACCGTTTCGCCTTTCGGCACGGTGCGCACCTGCAGGACGCGCGCCTGCAGTTCAATGACCGGGCGCATCGGGTTGCGATGGCCGGGCGTCGGATTAATCCCAAACAGCGCCGCGCCGGGACGCACCATGTCGCAATGGGCACCACTGCCGAGGAAAATGCCGGACGAATTGGCGAGCGAGCTTGGGATGCCACGGTAAAGAAGCCGGACCTCGCGAAATAAATTCATCTGCCGTTCGTTGAGCGGGTGGTCGGGTTCCTCGGCGCAGACGAGATGACTCATCAACAGGTTGATGCCGTGATTTGCCGCACGGATGCGCGGCGCCAGCGCGACGGCCTCCTCAGAGGAGATGCCCAGCCGGTTCATTCCGGTATCGACATGGAGTGCGGCGCCACCACGCCATCCGTTGGCCGCGCAAAATGCATCCCATTCCGCAAGTTCGACGAGGCTGCCGATCACCGGCCGAGCGCGAACCGCGGCATAAGCGTCCGCGGTTCCCGGCAAAAGTCCGTTGAGCACGTAGATGACAGATTCTGACGCAACGGCGCGGACGTGCCGGGCTTCGGCGAGATCGGCAACAAAGAACGTCCTGCATCCGGCGGCCGCAAGCGCGTGGGCGACTGGATCGATGCCACAGCCGTAACCGTCCGCCTTGATGACAGCCGCGCATTCCGATGGCATCGCTCGGCGGGCCAGATCCTGCCAATTGGATACCATGGCCCCCAGATCGACCGTCAGTATTCCGCCAGCCGGTGGATCGAACCGAGCGGATTCGGTCCGGCGGCCTTGGGAGGTGTGGTCCACCGGTAGATCGGCGTGTCGGGCTATTTCGGCCTTGGCCATGGTGTTGGGTTTAGCTGTCCGTGGCTCTCCAGTCCATGTGGCGTCTTAGATGCGTTCGGGCAACCGAGCTGCGCGGGCAAGCGATGAGAAGCGGGTTACTGCAGCATCGAACTGCAATTCGACCGTGCCGGTCGGGCCATGGCGTTGTTTGCCAATGATAACTTCGGCCTTGCCGTGCATCTTGTCCGCTTCCGCCAACCACTCCGCAAACTTCTCGCGATTCGATTCCAGCGGCTTGCGCATCTGGTGATAATATTCCTCTCGGTAGACGAATAGGACCACGTCGGCGTCCTGCTCGATGGAACCGGATTCTCGCAGGTCCGACAGTTGCGGCCTTTTGTCGTCGCGGCTTTCCACTTGGCGCGAAAGCTGCGAGAGCGCCAGAATCGGCACATTAAGTTCTTTTGCCAAGGCCTTGAGCTTGGTGGTGATCTCGGTGATTTCCTGTACCCGGTTTTCCGCCGAGCGCCGGGTCGAGCCCTGCAGGAGTTGCAAATAGTCAATGATCACCAAATCCAGGCCGCGCTGGCGTTTGAGCCTTCGCGCGCGCGCCGCCAGTTGCGCAACCGACAGCCCACCTGTTTCGTCCACATAAAGCGGAATGTTCTGCAGTTCGATTGAGTAATCCTTGATTTTTTCAAAATCACTTTCACTGATGCCGCCACGCCGAATCTGGTTTGACGGGATGCCCGTCTGCTCAGCGATGATACGTGTAGCGAGCTGCTCGGCTGACATTTCGAGCGAGAAGAACCCGACAATCCCGCCATTCACCGTGGTGGTGTGCCCGTCCGGCTTGACCTCGCCACGCCAGGCTTTCGCAACGTTGTATCCGATATTCGTGGCAAGCGCGGTTTTGCCGATGCCGGGGCGACCGGCCAGAATAACAAGGTCGGATTGCTGCAGGCCCCCCATCATCCTGTCGAGGTCATCAAGCCCGGTGGCGGTGCCGGAAAGCTTGCCGTCGCGCTGGAAGGCATGCGCGGCCATATCGATGGCCGTGGTGAGCGCTTGCGCGAAGCGCTGGAAGCCCCCGTCGTATCGACCGGTTTCCGCCAGCTCGTATAGCCTTCGTTCCGCGTCTTCGATTTGAGCGCGCGGAGAAAAATCGACCGGCGCATCGTACGCGACGTTGACCATGTCCTCGCCGACCTGGATGAGCGCACGACGGATCGACAGGTCGTAAACCGTATGCCCGTAGTCTTCGGCGTTGATGATTGTTGTCGCCTCGGCGGCGAGCCGCGCCAGATATTGACTGACAGTGAGCCCGCTAATGTCGATGTTGCCATCAAGAAACGTCTTCAGCGTAACAGGCGTTGCCAGCTTGCCGGCCCGTATGAGGTCACGTGAAAGCTGATAGACCTTCTGATGGATCGGTTCGAAAAAATGCGCCGGTTCGAGAAAATCCGAAACGCGATAAAAGGCTTCGTTGTTGACGAGGATGGCGCCTAAAAGCGCCTGTTCCGCCTCGATATTATGCGGGGCCGAGCGGTAGAGCGGAGCAGGTTCTTCGACCTGCTTGCGGGCTGTCGAATCAGCGAGTGCCATGGAAAATCGGTGTTTACCCGGAAATTGTGGCATAGCACGCGTTTTGTAAGGGAACCGCACCGCGGATAAGGTTGCCCCGCAATTCACAAGCCGCACGGAGCGGTGGGTAAGTTCCTATTCCTTGACCGCGCCCGTCTATGCAAGCGGGTTTCAGACGAAGCTATTCACCGGCAAGGCGAAGTGGCGGCCTGCGCTTGCCTTCAGCGGCGGCGAGCCGCCGCTCCTCGCGCGAAATATAGTCCCGCGTGACAGGGACCACGCCCTGGCGCTTGGCAAGCTGGATCTGCAAGACCATCATGTTCTGCTCGCGGAACGACATTTCCGAAGCTGCCAGGTAGAACTCCCACATACGCACGAAACGCGGTTCGTAGATCCGCTCGACGTCCTCGCGATGAGCCAAAAACCGCTCACGCCAGGCCTTCAGCGTCTCGGCATAGTGCATGCGAAGAATTTCAATATCGGTGATAAGCAAGCCGGAGCGCTCGATCGCCGGAACCACTTCCGACAGCGCCGGAATATAGCCACCCGGAAAAATATATTTCGCAATCCATGGATTGGTGACGTTCGGCCCTTCCGAACGGCCGATCGAATGCAGCACCATAACGCCATGGTCGTTGAGCAGCTCGGCGCATTTGCTGAAAAAGGCATCGTAATGGCCGACGCCGACATGCTCGAACATGCCCACGGAAACGATGCGATCAAATTGATCGCGCACGTCCCGATAATCCCGCAGAAGGAATCGCGCGCGATTGCTTAGTCCCTTTTCGGCGGCACGTTCATGGGCGATGGCGTATTGCTCTTGCGATAGGGTGATCC
>JBKPLN010000558.1:0-2350 GCA_046731635.1 Pseudomonadota bacterium
ATCTCCTCGATGTATTCGCGGCCGGTATAGATGTAGCGCGCCAAAATGTTGTCTGGCGTCATGTTGGGGCACACGCGCGCGAAGGTATCGACGATTCTGTCGGCAAACTCCTCTTTGAAGGTCTCGTAGCTTGTGCCTCCCAGCTCGGGGTTCAGCGGCATCACGTGCCAGCAGTAGGTCGTGTGCTTGCCGGCGGGCGCCTGGGTCGGATCGAGCAGACTTAACGGCCCGGAACCGAACTGCACGATTTTCGGCACGCGGCCGGCTTGCACGTCCTGGTGCGCCGAGAACAGGTCCTCCATCGTCTCGGCGCCGATGCTCCATTTCAGCGTGCGGTTGATGTTGGGATCGAATTTTTCAGCCGCGAAGCGCGGACTCTCGTTAAGCGCCAGATGCAGCCCGAAGAGGCTCCACGTCGTATACTGGAAGCAGTCGAGCTTCTTGAGGAACGCGGCGGGCAACTGGTCGCTCCCGACCAGACTCTCGAATGTCTGATGCACATCAAGCGTCGAAGCTACGAATTGCCTGGCGCGTACGGTTCGGCCACCGCTCAGCTCGATACCGGCCGCTTTGCCGTTCTCGATCACGATGCGGTGGATAGTGACCTGCGGCTGGAATGTGCCGCCTGCGGCGACGAACGCCTCCATCAAGCCCCGTGCGAGGTTGAACGAGCCGCCCTGGCATAGCTGGTAGCCGCTCTCGAGATCAAAGGCGCGGATAACGGACCCCATGGGGGAGGTCTTCGAGAGCGTGTCAACGAGCCACGTGCCGAACAAAGATACCTTGAACAGAAACAGCAACCGCACATGCTCGTTCTCGAACAATTCGCGCACGACATCGAGCGGCTGGCGATTGGAAACCTCGAGAAATTCGCGTCCCAAGGCGGTGCGCGACAGCAGGGCCTCCCGCTCTTTCCTTGGCAGCGGCTCGGCGTAGCGCTCCGGCAGGAAAATTTGTGCCGTGATTTTCTCGGCCTTGCCGTTCCACTCGCGGAACGTCGCCGCGTCCTTCCTGGAAAATCGCGCAATATTGGCGACCGATTCCTCCAGATCGCGGCCCAGCACCAGCGCTGAGCCGTCGTGATGGGCTTGTCCGAATTCGTAGCGAGGCGTGATGTAGGTGACGCGCTCGTCCAGGTTCAGGTCCTTGAACCAGGGCGCCTCGCTGATGTGGAAATGATTGATCGAATGCAGGTTATGGTAGAAGCCCGGCAGGGTGACTTCGCGCGTGCATAGCCCGCCCCCATAGGTGAGCCGGCGGTCGACCAGTAAAATGTCGAGCCCGGCGCGAGCCAGATAGCTGCCGAGAATAAGCCCGTGGTGCCCCGCGCCGATGATGATGCCGTCATAGGCTTTTTCCAGCGCCTTGGCCAAATTCGGACACCCCGTTGATGGCCCACGATCGGGTCCAGTGCCGCTCTAGACTGCCGGGGACGGTGCGTGGCGGTCAATGGCCGTCGTCGCGTGCGGAATACTCGGGAACAGCGGCGCTATTCGATTTACCGTGCGGCGAATTGGGTCGTGCCTCGTACAGCGGTAGACCTTTTGGCGCTTGTGCCGCTACATTAGAGTATCAAAACAAATAGGGCCGAAGGCCCTTTGGGAGGATCTTATATGCGCAAAGCTCTTTTGGCCGCGACTGCGGCTTCGCTGCTTGCAGTAGCCCCGGCGGCGGCCCAGCAGAAAACTGTAAAAATCGGCTTCATCAGCACGTTTAGCGGTCCGGTCGCCGCGATCGGCAATGATATGCGCAATTCCTTCGAGCTCGCGCTCGAGCATATGGGCCGCAAGATGGGTGGTCTGCCGGTCGAAGTGATCTACGAAGATGACGGGTTCAAGCCGGAAGTCGGGAAGCAGAAAAACGAAAAGCTGATTGAGTCTGACACGGTTGACTTCATCACCGGCTATATCTGGTCCAACGTGCTCCTCGCCTCGGTGAAGCCCGCCCTGGATTCAAAAACCTTTCTGATCAGCGCGAACGCGGGCCCGCACCAGCTCGCCGGCGAAGGCTGTTCGCCGTTCTTCTTTTCGACGTCCTGGCAGAACGACCAGACCCCGCAGGCCATGGGCCTGTACATGAACCAGAAGGGCGTGAAGACCGTATACCTGATCGGTCCGAACTATGCGGCCGGCAAAGACATGCTGGCGGGCGTTGCCTCGACTTTCAAAGGGAAGGTGATTGGGCAGGAGCTGACCAAGTGGCCGGACCAGCTCGACTTCTCGGCCGAGCTTGCCAAGGCCAAAGATGCCAAGCCCGACGCAATCTTCGTGTTCTATCCGGGTGCAGCCGGTGCGCAGTTCCTTAATCAGTACGTGCAATCCGGCTTGAAAGGACAGATTCCGCTCTACAC
>JBKPLN010000559.1:0-4359 GCA_046731635.1 Pseudomonadota bacterium
GACAGGCCGCGTGAAATGGAAAAGGGCCGCTGCAATGCAGCGGCCCTTCTAATCTCGTCATTCGAATTGCGGCTTATGCCCTCTTCTTCTTACCGCCGGTCTTTGCTTCCTTGCATGCGCCCGGCTTCGCACCTTTCGCCTGGTCCTTCATCGCGTAGCACGCGTTAATGTAGTTGAAGCTGAGGTCGCCCTTCTTTGCGCAGACTGGGGCGTAAGGAGCTCCCCAGCATGTCGGCCACTGCGCCTGCGGCGCCGGCGGAGGTGGCGCCGCAGCTGCTGCTTTCTTCTTCTTGGCTGCTTCACTCGGCACAGCCGAACCGATCACGAATGCGACTGCAGCGATTGCCACGAACGTGGCATAGGTAAGCTTTCTGATCTGCATGTGACTCCTCCCGAGACGTGAACAAAACCATAGTAGGAGGTGACGCGCCGCAATGACAAGAATTTTACGCCTTGGATAGCTGCGGCAAATCTGAACGTGCGTTCATTTAGCCGTTCGTGAATAGCGGTCCTTGGACAGACTGTCGATGGCCTTCAGGATCGCGGTCCGACCCGATTTCAGGGTCTGGCGCACTGCTTCGTGCTTGCCAAGTGCGCCCATCTCACGCTGGCGAGAAACCGTCGAAGCCACCATCAGAGGATCAAGACCCAACTCGCGCAGGGTGGCGGCGGATTCCTCCATCTCGGCGGCGCGGCGCTCGCCGTGGTTTGCCATGCGCTCGAGGTTGTAATCGGCGATTTTGGTCCAATCGAGCGTCGGATAATTGTTCTTAAGGGATGTTGTCACTTCCTCGAGCACCCCGGCGCGGGCGGCGGCGAGGAAACATTCGAGGGTCAGGGCCTCCATGCCTTTGATCATGACGCTGCGGATCATCTTGATCGCTGCGGCCGACCCAAGGTCGGGACCGACCACCGAAAACCGCATGTCCAGCTCGCGCAACAGCGGCGAGATTTCCTCGGCGTGTGGACCTGACAGCAGCAGCGGCGTCTGGTGCCGGGCGGGGTGAATGGCCGCTATCACCGCCACGTCCACGTAGCGGGCACGCTCTCCCAACAGCTTGGCAGTTTCCTGCTTGCGGCCCGGCGACACCGAATTGATATCGAGATAGTACGGATTCCCGCTCAGATGCGGCGCGACCGAGACAGCCGCGTCCACGCTGGACGCGGCGGTAACCGCGGATATGATCATATCCGTGTCACGCACCGCGTCCCCGGCGGAGGAAGCGATGCGGACGCCCATATTCTCGCCTGCCGATTTCAGCGGTTCGCCGGCGCTGTCAGGAAACAAGATATCCCAGGCGGCAATATGGTCGATGCCGGTGCCGCGCAGGCCGGAAGCGATGGCCTGGCCGGCCTCGCCAAAACCGATGAACGAAATGCGCGGTGTGTTGCGGCGGGTCATCGATAACTGCGCTCACGAATCCGGCACACCAGGGACTGGCGGCGTCCCCTTGGTATGAAATGACTTTATCGTCTGCAGGCCCCACGCCTGTCCTTTCTTGCGCTCCGCCTCGGTCCAGGTGATCGGCTTCCAGTCGGGTGCCAGCACGAGCCTCGCGCCGGCGCAGGACACCTCCACCCGATTGCCGCCTGGTTCGTACACGTAGAGAAAAAAGGTCTGCTGGATTGCATGCTTGTGGGGCCCGGTATCGATGTAGACGCCATTCTCGAGAAAAACATCAGCGGCACGGAGCACATCCTCGCGCGCATCGAGCGCGAAGGTGACGTGATGCAGACGGCCCTTGGTTCCGGTGTGGTCGCGCGTGTAGGCAAAATCGTAGCTCTTGTTGGTCGCCGTCATCCACATGCCGGCTTCGCTGCCATCGTCGAGCACGATCTGCTCGGTCAGCTTGAAGCCGAGATAGTTCTGGAAGAATTCGCGGTTGGCCTTGATGTCGACCGCAAGCCCGTTGAAATGGTCGATCCTGCGAACGTTGATGCCGCGCGCGGGAAAACGCTGCGGCTGGTTCTTGAGAGCGGGCTTGAGTTCGGGCGGCGCCTCGTACCACTCGGTTTCATAGTAGATCTCGAATTTGTGGCCATCGGGGTCGGTGAATACGAATGTCTTGCCGTGACCAAGATCGCCGTCGCTCCAGCCGATGTCGAAGCCGGAACCCTTCAACGCGGCGGCACGTCGTTCCAGCGCCTGCGGCGAGCGCGTGCGAAAGGCGGCATGGCCGAGACCGGATGAGTTCGAAGCCGTCAGCTTGAGCGAATAACGCTCATAGTCGTCCCACCCTCGCAGGTAGACGCTGTCACCTTTCGTGCCGCTCTGGGTCATGCCCATCACGTCGATGAAGAACTTGCGGCTTTCCTCGAATTTGGGAGTCAGAAGTTCGACATGGCCGAGATGAGCAATGTCGTGAATTGGTTCAGTTGCCATGGTTTTTCTTCTGGGTTGTTTGGTCAATTCTGCCGAAGCGTGCGAACGAAAGCCAGTACAAGGTTGTTGGCCGGCATTGGGACTATTTCGGCCGCGGTCAAGCCAGCGTCTTGCGCCAACACATTGATGTCGTCAACATCGCGCACGCCCCATTGCCGATTTTCGGCACGCAGCGTCGCATCGAATTGCGCATTGCTCGACGCGGTGTGCCTGCCGCCACGCTTGAATGGTCCGTAGACAAAAAGGCAGCCGTCGTCTTTCAACAGCCGGCCTGCACCAGCTATCAGATTTTGCGTTATCTGCCACGGCGAAATGTGCAGCACGTTTATGCAAAGCATGGCGGTGAGAGCGCCGCCTTTGCCGCTATCTCCCGTCCATGTCCAGTGTGGATCGGAAAGGTCGATGCGCTGCGGCGCGCGCAAATTTGCAAGTCCTGAATGGGCTCGCCAGGCGGCGATGCTCTTCAGATGAGAGTCATAAATATCGCTCGGCCACCAGTTCAATTGCGGCGCGCGTCGGGCAAATTCGGTCGCATGCTGACCGGTCCCACTGCCGATCTCGAGCACGTCGCCGGATTGCGCCGAGAGAAAAGCTGAAATTGCCGACCAGATCGGCTCGTGATTGCGGTGGTAAGCCGGGCCGTCCAGCCGGCCGTCGGCGGCGGGCGGCTCGCTGTCCTTGCCGTACTCGACGATGAATTTAACCATGGTTGAGGACCCAAAAGCATTGCAATTAGGCATGACCGGCCGCACCGGTCAAAGCGCCCGTGCCCCGGGATGAACTACTCTGAGCATTCGTTGTTTTTACCTAGGCGATCGGGCAAAATCAGGCTTTCCGGCGTTCTGTTGCTGGACGACGCGGGATACCGCGCGAGCGCAAAAATCTGGGAGGACAACATGCGCAAGACTTTTGGGATTTTGGTCGCGCTGACGGCCGGCTTGGCGCTGCCGGGTGCGGCTCTCGCGCAGACCAAGATCGTGATCGGCATACCGACCTCGCCGCCGAACATCGTTCACATGCCGCCGATCGTTGCGAAAGAACTGGGCCTCTATAAAAAGGCTGGAATCGACGCGGACATCGTGTCGCTCGGCGATGGCACCAAGGTTTTCCGCGCGCTGCTGGCGGAAAACATTGATTTCGGCCTGACGCCGGGCGCGCCCACCATCATCGGCCGATCAAACGGCGCAACCGTGAAAGCGCTGACCGCCAATCTGCCGAAGTTCGAAGCTTCGATGATCGTGCGCGCCAACATCAAGACCATGCAGGATCTCAAGGGCAAGCGCATCGGGATCCAGGAGCCCGGTGGTTTTGCCGACATCCTCAGCCGCGCCATACTGCGGGTGGCGAAGATTGATCCCAAGGAGGTCAACTTCGTCAGTATTGCGAGCGAGGACGTTCCTGCGCTCGTCGCGGACCAGGTCGATACCGCGATCCTGCACGTCGAGCAGGAGATGCTTGCCAAGAGCAAGGTACCGGATCTGCACGCGATCGGCCGCATGTGGGAGCTGCAACCGAAGACGCTGTACACTTTCCTGTCGGCCAACGAAAAGACGATCAAGGACAAGCCGGCGCTCGTGCAGGCGGTTGTCTCGGCCAATATCGAGGCGACCCGGATCATCTACACGGACAAGGCGAAGATCATGCCGATCCTGGTAAAGCAAACCGGCTATCCGGAGAAAATCCTGTCCGACAGCTACGACTTCATGGTCAAGGAATGCATTTGGGACGCCAACAGCGGACTCAGCACCGAGCGGATCAATTTCACCGCCGACCTGATGACCAAGGTTGGCAATATCAAAGAGGGCAAGACTCCGACATATGAGGACGTGGTCGATACGACGTTTGCAAAAAAGGCGATCGAGCAACTCGGCGAATGGAAAGGGCCGATCTGTCCGACCGCGGCCTTCTGAGCGACGCTGATTAACGTTGGCCGGGCGCCGCCATCAGCGGCGCCCATCGCACTCGAAGATCAATGC
>JBKPLN010000560.1:0-1485 GCA_046731635.1 Pseudomonadota bacterium
GCGCTCGCCAGGTCACGAAAGCCAAACCGACCACCGCGTTCGTCCAGCAAACCGAACTGCACGAGTTCTTGGATCGTGTCGCCGGACAGATCGCTTAAAGCAGCAAGTTGATCAATCGAATAAGTCTTGTGGACGCTGTCCGGCACCGCCTTCCCAATCCATTCGAGAAAGCGGCGCTCGCTTGCAATTGGAATGCCATAGTCGGTTGCGAGGCTGAGTTTGTTCGACGGACGACCATCATCCAGCAAAGGCCAACCAAGCTCGCCAACAATGAGTAACTTGGTGCCCTTCGTAATCCATCGGCTGGGCATTCCGCCATGTTGGCGCACAATCTCGAACGCTTCATCACGCGACATGCAGGCGAGACGCCCGGTGAAGGCGACAAAGTCCTTGAGTGCTGAACTATCCAATTCAACAGCCGTCATGGCTCTTGTGACCTAGCCAATAGTCATAAACTCCACGCCAGCACCAGTAGTTGGGCCCCTATAAGCCCACAGGCCACGCTTACCGCTAAGGCCACGCTCCTAGCGATCATATCGATGGTGTATTGGCTCATGCGCCCAAGATTACGGTCGACTCACTTCTGCCCGGCCTTCTTTTTAGCAGGACGACGAGCCTGAATGCTGGGCGCCGGTGCCTTCTTTTTCTCCGCATCGATGCTGGCCCGGAGGGCATCCATGATATTTACCACGCGGGACGGGGGTCCTCCCCGAACGGGCTTAATCTTTTCCCCAGCTTGTTTCCTCTTTAGTAGGTCAACGAGCGCATTTTCGTATCGATCCTCGAAATGAGACGGATCGAAGTGGCCAGATTTGGTTTTGACGATGTGACTTGCTAGGTCGAGCATGTCCTTGGAAAGCTTTAGCTCGGGAATGTCCTCGAAGTAATCTTTTTCATCTCGCACTTCGTACGGATAGCGAAGCGTCAGTCCCAACAGTCCCCGCCCCTTAGACTCAAGCGCGATGACGTGCTCCCTGCGGGCCAGCACGACCCGGCCAAGTGCGACCATGTTCATTTTGTCGATTGCGTCACGAATGACCGCAAAGGCATCCTGTCCGACCTGACCATCGGGGGCGATATAGTAAGGTGAGTCGATGTAGCGCTCATCGATCTCATTTCTCGGAACGAACTGATCGATCTCGATGGTCCGAGTGCTCTCGATCTCCACAGCTTCAAATTCTTCATCCTCAACGAGGACGTATTGCCCTTTTGCTATCTCGTAGCCGCGAGCGGTGTCCTCTCGGGGGACAACGTCGCCGGTTTCAGAATCGATATTCTGCTGTTTCAAGCGATTGCCGGTTTTCCGGTTGATCCGATTGAAACTCACTTTTTCGCTGTATGACGAGGCGGGATACAGTGCAATCGGACAGGAGACCAGCGAAAGCCGAAGAAAGCCCTTCCAATTCGAGCGCGGGGCCATTCGATACTCCTACAAAGTAGGGGCTCAAATTCTGTCTCTTATACACATCTCCGAGCCCACGAGAC
>JBKPLN010000561.1:0-3685 GCA_046731635.1 Pseudomonadota bacterium
ACAACCGGGTCCGGTCGGTGCTGGTCATCGACGACGACGTACTGGTCGGTATCGTGACCCAGGGTGACTGCGCCATAAAAGTGCTGCTGCCCGGGCTCGATGCGAAGCAGACTCCGGTGGGCCAAGTGATGACGGGCGAACCGGTGACGGTCAAGCCGGACGACCAACTGGAAGGCTGCATGGCAATGATGTCTGCGCGCCGCTTTCGCCATCTACCAGTGGTGGATGCGGGCAAGGTCGTGGGCGTGATCTCGATCGGAGACGTCGTCAAGGAAATCATCCGAAATTTGGAGCACAACGTGGGCGACCTGATTGGCTACATCATGACGGACGGCCCCGGGGGCTGACAGACGAACCGCGGTGCTGTCGCCGGAGGCCATGTCCGCTTTGGGTCAGAAGCGGACATTTGCAGCGCAACAGTCCATGTCCGCTGTGCCCCCAATAGCGACCGCGAAAGCGGACTCCCGCCTGAGGTCAGAAGGCGAACAAACCCTCTCAAAACTAATCTCAAAACTCGACTACAAAAATTCACTAAGTCTTGGAGCGGGCGAAGGGAATCGAACCCTCGTATGCAGCTTGGGAAGCTGCCGTTCTACCATTGAACTACGCCCGCGTGGCTCCACAATATCGAATGCGGTGCGTGCGCAGCAAGCACGCTTTCAAGGTCAGGCTTTGAAATGCTTGGAGAGCTTCAGGCTCTGCGCCTGATAGTTCGAACCGATGCCTTGGCCGTACAATTTCTCGGGCCGTGCAAGCATTTTCTCGTAAATCAAACGGCCGACAATCTGTCCATGCTCGAGAATGAACGGCACCTCGCGCGAACGCACTTCAAGGACGGCGCGCGCGCCCTTGCCGCCAGCCCCGGCATATCCAAAACCTGGATCGAAGAAGCCCGCATAGTGGACGCGAAATTCGCCGACCAGAGGATCGAATGGCACCATCTCCGCGGCATAGTCAGGCGGCACCTGCACCGCTTCCTTCGAAGCGAGAATATAGAATTCGTTGGGGTCGAGGATCAGGGTCTTGTCGGGACGGGCTTGCATCGGCTCCCAGAAATCGGCGACCGCGTATCCGCCACGTCGTTCCACGTCGATCAGTCCCGTGTGACGCTTGGCCCGATAGCCGACGAGACCGCCTGGACCGAGGCCCGAAAGATCCACGCTGACTGCCACCCCTTCGCCCACATCGGCCTTGTCGGCATCGACCAGACGCTCGCGCGCATGCAATTCGCGCAGGGCGCCGGCATCGAGCAACGCGTGACCGCGGCGAAAGCGGATTTGCGACAACCGTGATCCTTCCCGGACCAGCACCGGAAACGTTCGCGGGCTGATCTCGGCATAGAGGGGCCCATGGTAGCCGGGCTCGATGCGATCGAACCCGCGAGTCTCGTCCGCAATCACGCGGGTGAACACGTCGAGGCGGCCGGTCGAGCTTTTCGGATTGGCGGCCGCAGAAATCTCCTCGGGCAACGCCAGACTTTCCAGCAATGGCACGATATAAACGCAGCCGGTTTCCAGCACAGCACCGTCGCTGAGCGAAATCTCGTGCAATTTCAGTTCGTCTATACGCCGGGCAACCGTGGTGCGGCCGGGCAAAAAGCTTGCGCGCACGCGATAGGCCACCTCGCCCAAACTCAGATCGAGGCTGGCCGGCTGGATCTGATCCGGGACGAACTGATTTTCGGACAATATGCCGCCATCGGCGGCGAGCACCGCGATCATCCGATCCGGCAAGATGCCTCTGTCCTCAACAGCGAAAGAAAGTGTCACGGTGGCCCTGTTTGCAGACGCGCCGATCTAACCCAAGTAGCGCCTTGACGGGAAGCGGTGGCCCCCGCTAGAAACATCTTATCCCGTGGTCATTTGAGCCGGCCGGCTTGCAGCCACGTAAAACAACTCGCTAAAAGGCCGGGGACGCGTGAGCCCGGCCGAGATATTTCTCCGGCCGGTTTTTTGTTGGCCACGCGCACGGCCAAAAATGATGTCGGTTCCGAAACCGTGCGCAGGGCGTAAAGGAGGCCGTCAATGTCCGCGTCGACCAAAAGCTACCGCCCCGAAACCCGGCTGGTTCACGCCGGCACCTTGCGGTCGGAATTCGGCGAAACCTCGGAGGCGTTGTTTCTTACCCAAGGTTACGTCTATCCGACCGCGGAGGATTGCGAGGCACGTTTCTCGGGCAAAATTCCCGGCTACGTCTATTCGCGCTATTCCAATCCGACCATGAGCATGTTCGAGCAGCGCATGGCCGCATTCGAAGGGGCGGAAGCTGCGCGCTCGACGGCGACCGGCATGGCCGCTGTGACGACAGCCCTGATGGGTCTTGTGCGAGCCGGCGATCACGTGGTGGCCGCAAAGGCGCTGTTCGGCTCCTGCCGCTGGGTGATCGAGGAGTGGCTGCCGCGCTTCGGCGTAACGTCGACGCTGGTCAATGGGACCGACCTCGACGCATGGAAAAGGGCGGTCCAGAAAAACACCAAGGTGTTCTTCCTTGAATCGCCGACCAACCCGACACTCGAGGTCATCGACATTGCCGCAGTCGCGGACATCGCGCACAACGCCGGTGCAAGGCTCGTGGTCGACAACGTGTTCGCAACGCCGCTCTATCAGCGCCCGCTGGCGCTCGGTGCCGACTGCGTGGTCTATTCGGCGACCAAGCATATCGATGGGCAGGGACGCGTCCTTGGCGGAGTTATTCTCGGTTCGGAAAAACTCATCCTCGATCACTACCATCAGGTCCTGCGCCAGACCGGTCCATCATTGTCGGCATTCAACGCCTGGATCCTGCTCAAGGGTCTTGAAACGCTGCCGGTCCGCGTGCAGCGCCAGTCCGATAATGCGGGCGCCGTCGCCAGCGCCCTCGCCGGCCACAAGAAGATCACGCAGTTGATCTATCCCGGCCGGCCCGATCATCCGCAGGCGGACATCATTCGAAAGCAGATGAGCGCGGGTTCAACGCTTTGCTCGTTCGAAGTCAAAGGGGGCAAGGAAGGCGCCTTCCGTTTCCTCAATGCGTTGCGGCTGATCGGCATCACCAACAACCTCGGCGACGCCAAAAGCCTGGTCACGCATCCAACCACCACCACCCATCAGCGGCTGACGCCCGAGCAGCGGGCAGAACTAGGGATAGGAGACGGACTGATCAGATTTTCAGCCGGCCTGGAACACCCCGACGATCTGATCGAGGATTTGCTTGCGGCGTTGGATAAAGTTTAAGCGACGGAGTTCGGTCAGGGCACCGCGTGCGATAGCGCAGTCGCCGACATGATTGGCCGGTGGATCGCTTCGGCAATGGCATTGCCGAGGCCCTTCGCCATGCAGGCATAGCTCCAGTCGTTCATGTGCAGGCCATCCGGCGACACGAACGTTTCAAATGCCAGACGATCGACATCACGCCAGTGGCGCATCACTTCGAAACGGCGGAACAGGTCAACGTCCTCGCGTTTTGCCGTCGCTGAGATCAGGGCGACCATCTCTTCCGCGTCGGGCTTCGCGATGACTTTCGGCGCAAATTGGGGATCGATCAGGACGACATCGGCGCCGGCCGCGCGAATTTTGGCCAGTCCCTCACGAATGAGGGCACCATGGTCGCCCATGCGATGGCCACGAATGACCGAATTGGTGCCCAGTTGCCAGAGCACGAGGTCAGGCTTGGCCGCGATAACGGCCGAGTCGAACCGCTGGAGCAT
>JBKPLN010000562.1:0-2872 GCA_046731635.1 Pseudomonadota bacterium
CATGAGATGTCGTCTCCAGGTTTCAACCCGGTTGAAGTGCGTCATGATAAGAACGGCTGGTTTTCCAGCAGCAGCGCTCGCGGACAAGGTCGCGCCGGCCACCAGACGTGCATGACGTGCTGTTTGTCCTTCCCACGTTACATCACGTAAAAACACCAGCGACGACCAGGACGGCCAACAAAACGCCGTGGGTTCACTATCGCTCTGGTTGGGATTCTGCTTTGGGGTTTGGGCCTTCGCGATCAATCCGATCAATAGCATTCAATGATGCTCTGGCCCGAGTGGGTTGTCCTGATCGCTCAATCGATTGGTCTGCCGCGACGCAAGACACGCTGCTCAAGGCGCCCATCGCTACCGTCCTGCCAGAGGGACAGCGCAATTTCGCGTTTGGACTGTATTATGCATGGCGTAGGATGGCTCATTGGGAGCGTCGTAACCGGTTCGCTCTATGATCAATCGCTCATTGGCGGTGAACAGGCTGTGCGTCGTCTTTTCTTATTTCGACATGCCAAAGCTATACGGTCCAAACCGGGCACGGAAGATCGTACCCGCGCGCTGATCGAGCGGGGGCGCAAGGACTCGGCGAGGATTGGCGCTTATATGGCGGCTGAGGCGCTGGTCCCCGACAGAGTGCTGATATCACCGGCAGTTCGAACCCAGGAGACCTGGAAATTTACCGTATCCGCATTCCACCCGGCCGTCGAGGTGATAACGGCTGAACAGCTTTACGATGCAAAGATGGATACAATTACTGCCGTCATTAGGAAGACGCCGGCTGAGGTTCATAGTGTCTTGGTGATTGGCCACAATCCCGGGCTGCACGATCTCGCCTTGAGACTGACCGCATCGGGCAATGTGCGCGCGCATAAGCGGCTAAAGAAGAAATTGCCGACGGCAGGGCTAGTCATCATTGACTTCGACTTCGACGACTGGAGCAAGCTGCGCGAGGAGTCCGGCCGGCTGGATCGGTTCATATCGCCGAAGTCACTGCGTTGAGGATACGTAATCAGCGTGACAACCATTGCCGGGGTAAAGCGGACTCACGGATTGCTGCGCGGTCCCGCTGGTCGTCCGCGTGGCCGTTTTGCAGTCAACGGAAATGCTGATCGTGGAATGGTTAGCGGTTGGTGCCAACGCAGGCTACATTCCAAGTTTGCAGTCAACTGAAAAGCGAAGGTCCCTTGGAGGGCCGCACGCTTTGTTGCTGGCCCGCTAACACGTTACTGGAATTGATCTGACACCCGAATATATCGAGACCGCGAAGGCGGTCTGCGCGTGGGTCGGGAGCCTTCGGTCATCTTGGCTGCGAAATCGCTGTGGAAGGAAGCGTGAGAAAAGGCAGCGATCGCGTGCGCATCACTGCGCAGCTGATCGATGCGGCGACCGGCAACCATATTTGGGCCGATCGCTACGACGGCGAACTCACCGATGTCTTCGCGTTACAAGACGACATCACCCGCAAAGTGGTTGCCGCTATCGAGCCAAAATTGTTGAAGCCGAGGGCATTCGCTCGCAAAAGCGGTCGCCCGAGGACCTTGATGCATGGGACATGGTGATTCAAGCAAATGCACTGTTCTGGCGTCTGACCAAAGCAGATGGCGAGGCCGCAATTGCGATCCTCAGGCGCGCCGTCGAGCGTTATCCGGATTATGGGCCGGCGTATAGCATGCAGGCATTCATGCTGTTGTTATCGCAACTTACCGGGTGGAAAATCGATGAGTCATTAGGAAGGCAAGCGGCGACACTCGCGGAGCGGGCCGCTGAACTCGACGACAGCGATCCGTGGGCACATCTCGCACTCGGCTACGCCGCCCTGTCTAGGCGGCGCACTGATGAAGCAGTGGAAGAATTCCAACGCGCGCTCGACCTCAATCCAAATTTTGCAATTGCGCATGGTTATTTGGCAATGGCGCTCGCATTGGACGGTCGTTCCGAAAAGGCGATTGCGCATGCCGAGCAAGCCATTCATATGAGCCCGCATGACCCGCAAAACGCGATATTCAATATGAGCATTGCGGTTGCCCATTATCTTGCCGACCGATATCCAGAGGCAGTCGCATTTGGACGCAAAGCCATACAACAGCGTACACAATTTACTTCGGGTCATCGGATTTACATCGCGAGCCTGGCGCAAGCCGGTCAAATCGAGGAAGCTCGCGAAGCGTTGGCGCGAGTGAAAGAATTATTCCCTGAAATGTCGATTGCGTGGATCAAGCAATATGTTCCATATACAGCCGGCCCGATGAATAAGTTCCTCGAAGGCATGCGTAAGGCCGGTCTAGAATAAATTTCAATGTCCGCTTTTGGCCCAAAGCGGAAATGCTTAGCTGGACCGCACATGTCCGCTTTCGGGGGTAAAGCGGACATCTATCAGACAGGCTTGTGGCTCAGCCATTCTATTTTTTGTATTCGGTAAGCCCTAACGCCACCGGGCGCCATGACCTCTACGATTGAGCCCTCGGTCTTGCCGATTAATTCGCGGCCGACCGGAGAATTCACCGAAATTTTTCCATTGGTCGCGTCGGCTTCTGGCTCTCCAACGATCTGCCACACCTTTTTCTCGTCGGTATCCTCATCGATGAGCGTTACCGTCGCTCCGAACTTGATCGTATCGCCAGACAGCTTTGAAACATCGATCACTTCGGCGCGCGCGAGCTTATCTTCAAGTTCGACTATACGTGCCTCGTTAGTCTGTTGCTCTGCCTTGGCAATCTGATAGTCCGAGTTTTCAGCCAGATTCGTATCGTCGGCAATTGCCTCCCGGACACGCTGAATGAGACGTGGCCGCTCGACGGCGATGCGGTGCTTCAACTCAGCTTCAAGAGCCGAGTGCCCGGCGGCGGTCATAGGAAGTTTTGTCATACTATTGCTG
>JBKPLN010000563.1:0-1509 GCA_046731635.1 Pseudomonadota bacterium
TTCGGAGAGAGTTGGTTTGCAGTTACAGTTAGAAGAACAGGACTTGAAGGCCATCCAACATGTACGGCGCGACGCTTGCCGCAATACCTGCCAGGATATCGCCGCTAGGCAAAGGTGAGGCCTTCGCGAGTAATGTTGCAAGATTCGAAAAATAAGCGCGCCAAGCCGGTACTGCTGGCGATCGGCCCGAAGGTGACGCGCATCGGCAGCAACGGACTCGCCTGTCAGATGAATATCGCGGTCAATCTTTTGGCCGATGGTGGAGGTGATCGCGTTCGGTGAAGCGGCCGCGCTCGCCGAGAAGGGTGGAGTCGCTCGCGATGTCGCGCTCGACCCGATCCTCAAGAGCGTCGCTGCCTCACCGGTACTGGGCTATCGTGGACCGTTTATCCTCGACGGCAAAATGGCGGAAGTGCCACTCGCCGACGTCACGCTGCAACAGAAGGATATGATGCTCGCGCTCAATCTCGGCCGCACGCTGGGCAGCCCCGTGCCGCTCGCCGCCGCCGCCAATGAAATGATGAATGCATGTCGCGGGCTTTGGATCGACGACAATGATTTTGTCGTCGCACATCGGGTCTATCGCCGTTTAGGAGGACAATTATGACTTCAGGGGAAAAAATCGGCACCGCATTGGCCAAGGCCGTGAAGAGCGCCGCAGCCGAATGGAAAAAAGGCGAGCAAGCGCCAGTCATGTACCGCACGAACCTGCGCGACGTACCGAAGGTCGAAGGCCTCAAGCGCGATGACGGCTGGGTCGCTATGCAGGTGCAATTCCTGATCGACAAGAAATCCGCCGGCGCCAATCACGTGGTTGGCTGGACCGTGCTTAAGCCGGGTGCACAGCATGTAAACCATCGCCACCACAATTGCGACGAGTTTTTCATTGTGCTCAAGGGCAAGGGCAAGGGCATGATCTACACCGATCATGGCGACAAGCCGTCGAGCGAAGGCGACGTTGTCTATTCGCCGCGCGGCTGCTGGCATGGCTTCAACAACACGTCGACCGAAGACGTTGTGCTGGTCTGGGGCTGGATGGGCGCTGGCTCGATCGAGGATTCCGGCTACGAAGTGCATCCGGAGAGCCACAAGTGACATTCGCTGAGCGATCTCGACAACCCGCTCATCAAAAAGGCCTGACGGCAGAATTTGCCAAGCGCCGCGCGCGCCTCGCCGCGGGCGAGAAGTCGCTTGGCTGGAAGGTGGGCCTGGGCGGGCCGGCGGTATTGCAGCGACTCGGCCTCGCCGCTCCCCTCGTCGGGTTTTCTGATGCAGCGCGCCCTCGTGCTCTCCGGCGGCGGGGTGTCGTTCCAGGGCTGGACCAGCCCGTCGCGGAGCCGGAAGTTTGTGTGCGCATGGCGACCGACCTCGCCAGCGGCGCAACGCCCGAAGCGACCGCAGCGGCAAACATCGAACGTCCTTAACGAGCCCCACACTTACAGCGCGCCGACTAGGCGCAGGTTAGTCAATTGATCTGAACTCCACCGACAAATATTTTCACTTCTGAAC
>JBKPLN010000564.1:0-1709 GCA_046731635.1 Pseudomonadota bacterium
GCTCAGGAGATCGGCCTTTGGCAGGAACGTCATATGTTCCGCCATGCAATAGACGCAGCGGAAATCACACCGGTCGGTCACCGAGACGCGCAAATAGGTGATGGCGCGCTGGAACGGATCGATCAACGCACTCGGCTTTTCAATCGCTGAAACAATGGCAGCCACTGCCGTCGTCCATATCTGCGCAGAATTGTTGCGACTGTATATAGGAATAGTCGCCGATATTGGCCACCGGGTCCAGTAAGCGACAGGTTGTCAAGGAGCCCTTCGTTTAAGAAACGGCGGACGCTATTGGCGTATCGGTGGCGGACTTGAGGGCCAAGGCGACGAAGGGCTTTGAGCGGGGGAAGCCGTCATCGGCGCAGGCGTCGGTGCCGCAGCCGGTTTGGGCCGGGCAGCCGGCTTCTTCGCCGTAGGTTTCGCTGGCTTCTTTGCCGACGAGGGAGCCGCCGGTGTTAGTTCGACGACAACCGGGTTCGGCCCCAATCTCGGCGGCTCACCTATCGATGTGATTGCCTGAAGGCGTTCTGTCTCCGGCTGATAGCCGCTAAGAGTGAAAGTAACTGACGAGGCCGCGTCGACGGGAAGCGCAAGCGCGCACGGTGTACGACAGCTTTGGCCATTGGACGCCTTGGCTTCGGCGCCCGGGGGTTCGGACTCCAGACTAACCGTGTCCAAAGACGCCCCCGACTTGAACGCATCGAGACTTGCCAAGTCGGAGGTTGACGAACATGCCGCAAGCGCAATGGCGCCGCCGATAATCGCGAGAACTCGGTACATCATGCTAGTTGTCCCAGTCGAGCGGCGAGTCGCCGCTACCCCCTTTTGGAGGATACGGGCGTCGTCATACAGGTGCAACATTCCGGCTCCCCTAAATGTTATTACATCAACCGCTAATTTCATGCCATAGCCATCAAATTGCAGGGAAAACGGCGGCAATTGTCGCCGGTAATTGAGAAAAATGGCTGATGGTCCCGTCCGGATCGAACTGGGTGACGGGACTCTCGCTGTAGCCAAACTCGACGGCAATAACGGGAATCCCGCTCGCTCGGGCGGTATGTATATCGGTAATTGAATCGCCGATCATTATGGCTTGCTGCAGCGTTCCGCTTGCGGCGGCCACAGTGCGCCGCAAAATCTCCGGGTCCGGCTTCTGAACGCCAAATGTGTCTTGCCCACAAATCGCAACGAAGCGATCAGCGAGTCCAAATCGATCAAGCAAGTGCACGGAAAGATGCTCAAGCTTGTTGGTACATACTGCAAGACGACAGTCTGTTGCTGCGAGCGCGTCGAGTGCATCTACGAGTCCTGGAAAAGGACGCGAGCGCTCGGCCAGGTGATCGCGATAGTGCGCGATGAACTCTTCAAACATTCGCTGGATCCTGGCCGGCGGAAAAACGCGCCTATTGGCTTCAAGGGCACGAACAATCATCGCCTTTGCGCCACCCCCGACGAAATTCCGTCCAGCTTCGAAAGGCAGCGGCGCCAAGCCTTCTCGCGCGAAAATCACATTCAGCGTTTGGACGAGGTCCGGCGCGGTATCGATCAGCGTCCCATCAAGATCAAAGACAATTGTGGGGGCGGGCATTGCGGATCGCTAGCCTCCGTTGGGTGAACTTGCAAGCCGGATTTAGGGACGACCAGAGCTCCGACAAATTTCAACTATCCATGCCGAACGATAGGAGCTAGATAGGCATGACAGACAATGG
>JBKPLN010000565.1:0-6069 GCA_046731635.1 Pseudomonadota bacterium
TTGAAGTGCTGGTCGCGCACCTCGCGGAAAATCGGGAGGTGCGACATGTCGACAAGGAAATTGTTGATCTTCACCACGTCTTTGAGCGTCGCGCCGGCGTCGGCAAGCGCGAGTTCCAGGTTTTCGATTGCCTTCTCAGCCTGGGCGCGAAAATCGCCTGGTGCGCCGACCAGCTTGTTTTCCATATCGAGCCCCAGTTGCCCGGCAATGAAAATCAGCCGGTTGGGCCCAGTGGCCTCGACGACGTAGCTGTAGCCCGGCGGCTTGGCGAGCGTTTTGGGATTTGAGAAGCGGACATTCGAGGCCATCGGTACCCTCCTTTAAATCTACTCGATCTGAAATCAGCCTTTCCTCGCTCGGCGACTGCTGCTTTTCCTTATTGTTTTTCGCAGCAAAGGCGCGAGATGCTGCACGACGCCCTGCCATATGACAAGGCGTGCCGTTGACACGCACCGCAAAAGCACCGACCGGCGCAACTTTCCGTTCGCAGAAACGTTGTTTTCCCGCACTCACAGCAGTGCGGAGGCAACCATGTTGTGTCGTGGTGACGAGGGCTTATCGCGTTCGGCGGTCGGGGTTGCCTGTCTTGCCATAGCGTTGAGTTTCTCGGCGCCGGCCTCCGCGGGTTTTCTGGAGCGCCTTTTCGGTGCATTTCGCCACCCACACCACGCGCCGCGCCCGCCGGCCGTCATGCAGCCTTTCGCGGATCCGTCCGGCGATTTTCCGATGGAGCGCGAGCTTGGCCCCGCGGTTGGTTATTGCGTGCGAAGCTGCGACGGCCACTACTTTCCCGTCCACGCTCAGCCGGGATTGAGCGCAGCTGAAGCGTGCCGCTCATTCTGTCCAGCGGCAAAGACTCAAGTCTATTCCGGCAGCGGCATCGACACGGCTATAGCCGCAAATGGCAGCCGCTATGCCGACCTTGCCGATGCCTATCTCTATCGCAATCGCAAGCAAGCGGTGGCAGGCTGCACATGTAATGGCCGCGATACCTTCGGTCTCGCCCGCATGGATGCAAAAAGCGATCCGACGCTCCGGCCTGGCGATATTGTCGCAACCGAAAACGGCCTCGTCGCTTTTACTGGCGGCAGGAACCAGGCTGCCTTCACGCCGGTCAAGGTCTATCACGGCCTTTCGCGGCGCGAACGCGGCAAAGTGTCGGAATTGAAGGTGTCGCGCTCCGGAAATGTTGCGCGGACGATGGCAACTCCCTCCACAGGTCTTCCCGGAACGGACGACCGCAGCGCCCAGCTCGAAAAATAATTTTGCTGTGCAGTCTCGCTTGACCCCGACGGGGTAACGGGCAAATTTCACCTTTCGACTCACTTGCGGACGGGGACGATGCCGAAAAAGGGCCTGGCACTGGCATTGCTTGCACTCGCGTCGAGCCTTTCTGGCGAAGCCTTGGGTTCCCACTGCCGGAACACCGGCAGCTACGAGCGCTGGCTCGAGGATTTCAAAAAAGAGGCCGCCGCGCAGGGCATTTCGCCACGCGTGATTGCCGCCGCGGCGCCAAGCATGACTTTCGACCCTGCGATCATCCGCCGGGACCACGGTCAGGCCGTGTTCAATCAGACCTTCCTGCAATTTTCGGATCGCATGGTCGGCGGCGGCCGAATTCCGACAGGACTTGCCAGGATCAAGCAGCATGCGGCCCTGTTTGCACGCGTCGAGCAGAAGTACGGCGTGCCTGCTCCGGTCCTGACCGCGTTTTGGGGTCTCGAGAGCGACTACGGCGCGACCTTCGGTAAATACAATATTTTGAGCGCCACCGCGTCGCTCGCCTATGACTGCAGGCGCCCCGATTTCTTTCGCCAGCAGCTTCTCGATGCATTGCGTATCATCGAGCGCGGCGATCAGCGCGTGGAGGACATGAACGGCGACTGGGCCGGCGAATTCGGAGGCATGCAATTCACCGCCTCGGATTACCTCAAGAACGCGGTCGATTTTGACGGGGACGGCCGTCGCGACCTCATTAAGAGTATTCCCGACACGCTTGCCTCGGCGGCCAACTTCCTGGTCAGCCTCGGCTGGCAGCGCGGCCAGCCCTGGCTGCAGGAAGTGCGCGTCCCATCGGCCATGCCGTGGCAGGAAGCCGGTGTTGATACTCAGCATCCGCAATCGCAATGGGTCGCCTGGGGGGTAAAGCCTGCGCACGGCGAATTACCCGCAGGCAACCTGCCGGCTTCGCTGATCTTGCCGATGGGCCGGTACGGCCCCGCTTTTCTTGCCTATCCAAACTTCAAAGCGTTCCTCGGCTGGAACTCGGCGATGGTTTATTCGACCACGGTCGCTTATTTCGCGACTCGGCTTGCTGGCGCGCCAACCGTCGACCATTCAGGCATGTCGAAGATCACGCCGCTGACAACCCAGCAGGTCATGGACCTGCAAAGCCTCCTGATCAAGCAGGGCTATGAGGGAGTCGGCGAGGTCGACGGCAAAGTTGGTAACGGCACCCGCAATGCAACAAAAAAAGCTCAGGTCAAAATGGGCTTGCCTGCTGATGCGTATCCAACCGCGGAATTGATCGATCGCCTGCGGGCAAATAGCGCGAGCAGCGCAAATCGGTGACCGCGTCTCGTTAGGCGATCACCAGATATTAAAAAACGTTCATCTCCAATCACATCCCCACGATGGAACCGCCGGTTGACGAACCCTCCACCGTTTAACCGGTTAAAGGACGGAACTTGTCATGGTGGAGGAAAAAATGACAAAACAAACAAGCATGCTTCTGCTGGCAGCGGCGCTGGCCGCTGGTATGCCGGTAGCAGCCGAAGCACAGCAACCGCATGGAGGCGGAAGGCCTGCCGCGGCTCCCGCGGCAAGGCCTGCGGCTCCGCATGTCGCGCCACGAATGTCGGCGCCAGCGGCACCGCGCATGGCCGCCCCAGCGGCGCCGCGGATGTCGGCCCCAGCGGCACCACACATGGCTGCGCCGCATGTTGCCGCGCCAAGGCCGCATGTCGCCGCGCCAAGGATGACGGCGCCACATGCCGCGCCGCGGATGTCAACACCGCGCATGCATTCGCCCAATGTTTCGTCGCAACGCATGGCAATCCCGCACCGACAACCGTCGGCTTCGGCGAATCGCACCGTCCAGCGACAGCAGTTCCGTCAGGAACGCGAATTGCGCCATCAGCGTGCATTGCAACAGGATCGCGTTCGCGCGAACGCGCAGGCGCAGGCGCAGTCAAACGTCAAGGCGCAGTCCAACATCCAGGCGCAGTCAAACGCCAAGACGCAGTCCAACGTCCAGGCGCAATCCAACCTGCAATCGCAACAGCTCAATACGCGTCAACAGATGCGCGCCGAGCGGGCCCTGCGGCGGCAAGAGACACGCGAATTGCGCCGTCTTCCTCCCTCGCAGCGTGCGGAGCGTCGCGAGGAAATTCGCAACGCGCGTGAGCAACGCGCGCTCAATCGGCAGCAGCTCACTCAGCCAAATGCCTTGCGAGAACAGTCGAAGGCGCAGTCTGACTTGCGGGATCAGTCAAAGCAGTCGTGGCGTGAAAAACGGCTGAACGGCGCCCCGCGGGTGACCGAAGAAGCAGCACGGCAGGGCCGTTTCGCCTCACGCTTTGCCCAGCAAGCCAACAGGATCGACGCGCGTAACCGTTGGGACGGTAACCGCTGGGCCGGTAACCGCTGGGACAAGTTTGCCGCACGCCACGCGTGGCGGCGCCATCACCGCGCACATTTCGTAGCCTGGTTCGGACCAATCTTTTGGCCATACGCCTACTCCGACATCTTTGACTACACGTTCTGGCCATACGGCTACGATGATGGGTATTGGGCCTATGCCTACGACGACTTCTTCGACGGGCTGTTCTGGGGAGAGGCCGGCCCGCCCGTGGAATACGCGTATGCACCGTCTGGCGGACCGGCTTCGGGGGCGCGCTACGCTGGAACGTCACGCCGCACGAGCTCTGCCGGCGTGCGAGAGGCCAGCGTGCGAGAGCTTTGCAGGCAGCCTGGCAGCGGAATTACGGCCTGGCCGTTTGGCGATATCGAACGCAGGGTCGGCCTCGATGCCGATCAGAAGCAACTTCTCGACGAAGTGCGCAGGTCAAGCGAGGAGGCTGCGGCAGCCTTCAAGGCTTCGTGCCCGCCGGACAATGCTTTCCCGCTGACCCCTCCGGGACGCCTGGATGCAATGCTGGCAAGACTGCAAGCAACGCTGCAGGCCGTGCAGACCGTGCGCCCGCCGCTCGAGAAATTCTACAATTCACTCAGCGACGAGCAGAAGGAACGCTTCAACCAGCTCGGGCCGAAGGATACGGCTGCCAATGCCGAGGCAAGCGTCGCTTCGAAGAACGATGACAGCTGCCGACAGCCGAAGCCCGGTCTTGCCAACTTGCCGATCGAGAAGATTGAGGACGTGGTCAACCCGACCGGCGAGCAGGCAGCTCAACTGAGCCTCTTGCAAGATGCAACCAGCAACGCCGTTGGCATTTTGCAGGCTGCCTGTCCGAATGAAACCCCGATGACGCCTCCCGGACGCCTGGACGCGATGGAGAAGCGCCTGCAGGCAATGGTGGAGGCGGCAAAGACCGTGAAGCCCGCTTTGGAGAGCTTCTACGCTTCGCTCACGAGCGAGCAAAAGGCACGGTTCAACCGCATTGGCCGCTCACTGGCGGACGCATCGGGACAATCGACCAACTAACTGATCGCAGGTCCCCGAAACTGAATAAGGGCGGCTTTCCAGCCGCCCTTATTTTCTTGCGGTTCCTAAAAGATGCCCGACGCGACAGAACAAGCTTCTGCCAGCGACATAATACGAGCTTGCCGTCAGGCTCCTCCCGCGCAACTATATTGCGAAGGGCAAGAAGTGATCACGGAGGGCGTATGAGTCAAACAACGAGGCATTTTATCGCGGCCGGCGTCGTGGCAATCATCTTTGCCGTCGCCACAGCCAACGCCGAGGCGAAGGACAAAGTCAAAGTCGGCTTCATTGGTCCGCTGACCGGCGGTGTCTCCGTGAACGGTATTGGCGGCCGCAACTCGGCAGAACTCGCCGTTCGGCTCCGCAACGCCGATCCAAAGGCGAAGTACGAATACGAGCTCGTTGTACTCGACGACGAATGCAAGCCGAACGTGGCGGTGCAGGTCGCCACCAAGATGGCGGCTGACAAGGAAATCATTGCGGGTGCCACGCACTATTGCTCGGTCGCGGCAATCGCCACTGTCGACACCTATCACAAGTTCGGCTTTCCGGTGATCGTGTGGGGCGCGGTCCTGCCCGACATCACCTATCGCAACAAGTACGAAGAGGTGCATCGCGTCAACGGCACGATGATCAACCAGAATGACGCGAACGCCGAACTGATCTCCAAGCTCGGCTACAAGACGGTCGCCGTCATCCACGACACCACCGACTACGGCAAGGGTCACAACGAATATTTCAGCAAGTCGCTGGCCAAGATCGGCAAGGCGAACATTGTCGGCACATTCGGCGTGACGGCGGAGCAGCAGGACTTCACTGGCGAACTCACCAAGATCAAGGCGCTCAATCCTGAGGCGATCTACTTCGGCGGATTGACCCCGATCGGCGTCCGCATTCGTTCCCAGATGGACAAGCTTGGCATCAAAGCCGTTTTCGACGGCACCTCGGGTATTGTGTCAGACGCCTTTATCCAGGGGCTCGGGCCTTTGGCTGAAGGCGCGCTGGCCTTCCGCGAAGGTGCACCTGTCGAGAAGCTGCCGGGCGGCAAGTTCTTCATGGAAAAATATAACGCGCAGAAATACGACAACCCGCCGGAAGCGTATGGGCCATTCGCCTTTGCCGCGATGGAATTGATCCTTGACAGCATCGAGAGCGTGGGACCCGACCGCAAGAAGGTCATAGACGCGCTCGCCAAAGTGAAGGACCGCGATTCCATCGTCGGCAAAATCACCTTCGACGATCACGGCCAGAATACCGTACCGGTCATCACCAAATACGTGGTGCAGGACGGCAAGTTCGTGGAATGGGATGACAGCGAGTACGCCAGCGGCAAGCGCAAGCTGCCCGGGCGGTCTTAAGCCCAGTACACTCACCGTTCGTCCCCGCGAAAGCGGGGACCCAGGCGA
>JBKPLN010000566.1:0-3800 GCA_046731635.1 Pseudomonadota bacterium
AGAACGTACCGTCCGTTGCTCTGGTGTTCTTGATCTTCAGCCAGGTCTTCGAGGGTCCCACCCCGCTTGGGTTTTCTTTTTATAGAGTGGGGGACGCTTCGCGTATTTTTCGGCTAAACGCTCATATGCGAGCGCCAAATCTGTCGAAGAAAGAGGTCCGTTCGTAGCCGATGGACCGCGTGCGATTATTCGCTTCGGCGCGCGCCGCACGCGCTACGTGGCCGATCTTCGCCAGAGCGTCTGGCGCCGACTTGGGCTGAAGTACAACTTGCGAGGTCAAATTGGGTGCCGGTGCTGGTGCGACGGCATGATGGACGGTGACCATCTCAGGCGAGACGGGCTCCAGCGCGCCTCAGGACTGTTACTCCGTTCGTCGTCGCGGTCAGGCGGCTGATTAGCCCGGACTGGAACGTTGAAAATAAGTTGCCAAAACTCGGCTAATGCACAGACCAAATTGCTCCGGAAGAGCCATACTGATGTAGCGGACAGTCGAAATCCCCCTCACCCCCAGACCCTGACTGTCCCGCACTAGGGACCGCCGAAGTACTGGGTGACGGTCCGCGCCTCAGCGGAGCCCCTTCAGAAGCCGACGCAAGGCCGTTGCGCGTCTGCAACTGCGGACAGAATTTGCGCGAGAAGCGAAATTTTACCATCGCGTTTGATCGAGCGGTACTGGCTTTCCCCTTGATCCCTCTTCCTCACACGAACCTCGCAGCAAGGGGGATCTTAACGGGGCTGCCATTACACACCCGATAACGATGGCGGCCCCGTTTATTTGTTTCGCACCACAATTGGGACATTGTTCCCAACTACTAGCTAGATGCCCGCTGGTACTAACCTCATCTCCAGCGGGGGCATTCCTTTCGCGGGGCCGCTTGTCTCAGGCGGTCCCGTTTTTGTTTTCCCTACGGCAGCTTCCCTTCGTGATATCCTTCCGAGCCAGGCATCTGGCTTTCGCGAAAAAGGGGCGACCCATACGGAAACGATTCAAGAACAGGCCTTTAATAATGAAGTCCCGGACGAGGCGTTGGAGCCAATTGGACTCACAGGAGCGGAGCAGTAGCGCTGCACTAGGTTTAGCAGGAACAGTTTTGGAATATTAATCTCCAGAAACCTGCGGGAGGAATACTATGAACACCACTAGTAATCGACGATCATTTTTAACAACACTCTCCGTTACCGCGGCAGCACCGGTCGTTTGCCGTGTAAACAGATCTACTGCAGCGTGGGCGGAGGATCTCAAGCCGGGAATTTTACCGGCGCTCGATGAATCAAATCCGGTGGCAACTGCGCTCGGCTATCGTCATGACGCGACAAAGGTTGATACGGCTAAATTCCCGAAGCGCGCAGGCGCTGAGGGAGAAAAGCAGTTTTGTCACAACTGTTCGCTCCTTCCAGAGAGGGGATTTTCAGTCGCTGGCCAGCAGGGGGAATTCGGCAAGTGCTCGCTCTTCCCGCAAGGTCTCGTGCATGTGAACGGCTGGTGTAACTCCTGGACCGCAAAGCCCCCTGTGTAATTAGAAAGCTTGCCGGGGCAAACGAAATCGCTGGTCAATATACTCTTGCGAACTGCACCGGCTTGTCCGATTGCCCAGGCTAATTGCTGAAATTGAGCGTGAACGACGAAAATTATAAACGCTCGTGTTGGCACCCGAGTTGGACAACCGGGTCACACTGTACAAAGTGCGTCGGTCGCAAAGCGCCAAGCAATCGTCAAAATGATAGCGCGCAATGTCGGCCCCGACCTCACTGGGGACGTTTGGGGACGGGGTAGAGATCGGGGCCGTGCTCCCTGGGGACGAGAGCGGCCCCGAGCATTACATTTTCAAGTTGGCTCCGTCATTATACTTTGGTGTCGCGCTTCAGCGGCGCGGTTTGCCCATCCATAAGCCCGAGGTGGTTTTGAGATAGATCAATGCCGCCGCGCCGCCTTAGGCCTTGTAATTTTCGCGAGCGGGGGATCTCCCGATCTTGGCCCGCTCCTGGACGGCCCTGGTCGACTATGCGGCTCATGGCTCCGACCGGGGCCGCCTCAGATTTGCGGGAAACGTGCTTCTGCTGTCTCAAGTTGATCAGATGGCTGCGGGGTCTCCCTCCCTCTGACACCGTGGCTGTTAGGGCCGGGCAGCAGCACGCCCGGCCCTTTCTTAGAACGTTCCATCAGCAGCGAGTGGCAGCGGGTGCCTCGGCTCGTCAAGCGACGCACTGGCTTAGGTCTGCTTTAGGCCAGAAGCAGACATTCGCGAAATGACGTCCGTGAAACAGAAAGGCCGCCTCGCGCGCGGTGGTCTCTCCAATGATCGGTAACTTTGGCCCATGCGCATTAGGAAGAGCGGGCGCCGGTGACGAGGCGCCCACCAGTCAAGACAAATCCACTTAGTTGTGCGGCCTGGTTTAGTCGCCCACGTGGACGGTCGGCTGCAGTTTCATCGGAACGTAGGGCAGTGGTTTCTTGGGGTTCTGCAGGTTAGGGATCATGTCGTTCGAGGCTCCGCCCGGGAAGCGTTCGATGTTCGGATACTTGACGATCGACTTGTTGAACTCCGTGGTATGTCTGCAAATGGCTGGTAGCGTTTATTGCGTCTCCCCTAACCTCTGGCCTACTTGGCCAAGAGTAAATATCCAGGTGGCCTCACTTGTGAATCAGCCTCACGGAACAATTCGTCGGAGCCGTACCGATGGCACCATTCCCAGAACTCCTCAAAGTCATGAGGCTTGCGTTGATGCCGCCCGCGAAAGTCAAGCATCGCAAGCTTCACCAAGCCACGATATTCGTCCGGCTCCTTTATCTCCGCCGCGTTCTTCTTTCTAGCCATTGGCTGCTCCTCTTTGAGTCTGCCGGAGCTTTTGCGGAAGCCGTAATCAGATCAGTGGAATTGATAATTCAGTGGGGGTGCGTGTGGATATGTTTGGTCAGCCGCCTTCCTCAGCGCAGCTTCGTCTACCTTGTTTCCGTTTATGTCCTCGATCCAAACCTCCAACCCGTGGCTCCGCCATTGATCCGCTTTGAAAATGGCGTACTTGGGATCGTCGGAAATTACTTCGGTGGTCTGTTTAGCGCCCTTAGCTTTGATTTTCCAAGTCATGTGAGATCACCTATGGAGGCTAGGCGATCTCTATTAGCACGAAAAAGTACTCAGCAATAACGGGCCGCCGCTTCCCGCCGCCCTGGACCGTAGAAGAATTGGACCAACCAAGCAAAAGCGCAAGCGACCTTCAGCTAAACAGGTCGGGAGTTAGCTCCTTTTCGCCCCGACAGCATGCCATGAGAAGATCGCCAGAAACGCTTTTGCCCGTCCCGTCCTGAATAGCCACGTCCTGATGTCCTGCCCGAATGAGATTGAGGGCGTGGGTCAGTGCGTTATCAAGGCCCTTTACCTCATCAAGGGCGTGGGGGCTTAAGCGTTCAGTCGGCGATTCTCTAAAAGTCACAGTGTAGGACGTCAACATGGGGATGACCTTTGCGCTTGGGTTCGCCCTAACTTAGCGCACGTCCCAATCGGTGGGGTCGATGTCGCAGCGACCCAGTATTCGGTTTTCCGATCTTCGGAAGCGGCCACGACGTACAGAGGGTCAGCATATTTCTTGCCCATGGCAGTCGAATATGCGCTCCTACCCCAGTCCGCAAACACTATAATCCAACTGCCTATGCCTGAGCGCCGCTTCCCGCCGCGAGGATGAACCCCCGAAGATCGGCGGCGAAGCTACTCACCAAAGACGTCGCCACTAGTGGGCCGTCCGCGGCCACGCGGCTGCCGCGCTACCGAGAAGCGTAATGAATTCCCGTCGCCTCATGGGCC
>JBKPLN010000567.1:0-7181 GCA_046731635.1 Pseudomonadota bacterium
GCCAAGGCGCGCCAGATCGCGGCAGCCGATCCCGACCGCTCGGTCTTTGTGTCTGCCAACGCCGGCTCCGGAAAGACCCATGTGCTGGTGCAGCGCGTGATCAATCTGCTGCTGCGTGGCGAAGATCCGGCGAAAATTCTCTGCATCACGTTCACCAAAGCTGCCGCCAATAATATGGCGACGCGGGTGTTCGATACGTTGGCAGAATGGACCGCCCTCGACGACGCTGCCCTCGACGAAAAAATCCGGCTCGCGACCGGCAAGACGCCGAGCGCGACGCAGCGCTCGATTGCGCGACGCTTGTTCGCCAACGCGCTCGAAACCCCGGGCGGATTGAAGGTGCAGACGATCCACGCCTTTTGCACGCGCCTGCTGCATCAGTTTCCATTCGAGGCCGATGTGGCGGCGCGCTTCGATGTGCTCGACGAAGCCGCCACCGCACAATTGCTTAATGAACTGACGCTGAAAGTGTTGCTGGAGGGCGCGATCAAGCCGCAGAGTCCGCTCGGCAGGGCGCTGGCCAATGCGATCACATCCGCGGCTGACGTCACTTTCAAGGAGTTGATTGCGGAAGCAATTAGCAAGCGCGACCTGATCACGCAGTGGACTGGACGCGCCGGCGGCGTCCAGCAAGCGATCGATGAACTGACCTTAACCTTCGACCTGCGGCCTGGCGACAACGCTCCCGCGGCGGAGGCGGAATATCTTGCCGGTTCGCTCATTCCGCGGAACGAATGGCCGGCGCTGGTTGATATGTTTTCCAAGGGGTCCAAAAACGATCAGGAACGCGCACATTCGCTATCTGCCGCGATTTCCTCGACCGGACGCGAACGCATCGAAAACTATCTCGATGTATTTTGTACCGCCGATCGGCGGGGCCGCAGCAATATCCTGACCAAAAAGCTTGCTGATGCCAATCAGCAATGGGGCGCACGCCTGAGCGACGAAAAAGAGCGCGTCTGCAGCCTGCTGGTACGCGAATTAGCAATTCGCGCGCGCGACCGCAGCGCCGCGCTGATCACGGTCGCCGCCGCGGTCATCCACCGCTATCGCGCCGAAAAGGAGCGCCGCGGCCTGCTCGACTATGAGGACCTGATCGACAAGGCACTCGAGCTGCTCCGCGACGCGTCGACCAAGAGCACGGCCGCGGCCTGGGTCCTTTACAAGCTCGATCTCGGCATCAACCACGTGCTCGTCGACGAGGCGCAGGACACGAGCGACAAGCAATGGGAAATCATCAAAATCCTGGTTGCCGAATTTTTGCCGGGTGGCGCCCGCGACAATGTGCGGCGAACCTTGTTCGCGGTCGGGGATGAAAAGCAATCGATTTTCTCTTTTCAAGGCGCGGTGCCGCACAAGTTTGCCGAGATGCGCGACCACTTCCGCGCGGTGCACGAGGCAAGCGAGGTCGTGTTCGCAACCGAAAAACTTGATTTTTCATTCCGCTCGGCGGTGGGCGTGCTCGATGCAGTCGATGCGGTGTTCAGGCAGCCGGCAGCATTTCGCGGCTTGACCGCGGACCCGACCTGGACCGTCCACCAACCCTTGCCCGATGCAATGCCAGGCGTTGTTGAAATCTGGGACCTCATCGGTCCCGACGAGAAAGACAACAAGGAAGGCTGGGATGCTCCGTTCGACACCACCAGCGAGACCAGTCCTTTGGTCAAGCTGGCCGCCAAGATCGCGCGCACGGTGAAAGCCTGGATCGCGCAGGGCACGCGCCCGCGCGACGTGCTGATCCTTGTGCGCCAGCGCGGGCCCATGTTCGAAGCGGTCATTCGCGCGCTCAAGCAGGCTCAGATCGAGGTTGCCGGTGCCGACCGGCTGGTGCTGACAGAACACATCGCGATCATGGACCTGCTGGTACTGGGCGATGCCTTGCTGCTGCCGGATGACGATCTCGCGCTGGCGACGGTGCTGAAAAGCCCGCTGTTCGGCTTTGATGACGACAAACTTTTCAAGCTTGCCTACCAGCGCAAAGGACCTTTGCGGTCTGCGTTGCGGGCCAAAGCCGGAGAAGATCCGGCATTTGAAGCGGCCTTGTCCACGCTCGATGCGTGGGAGCAAAAGGCGCACGTATTGTCGCCCTTTGCGTTCTACGCTCATGTATTGGGACCGCATAAAGGCCGCGCAAGAATTTTTGCGCGACTCGGCACGGAAGCCTCCGACCCGCTTGATGAATTCCTCAATCTCGCCCTGTCTTACGAGCGGCGCGAGACGCCGTCGCTGCAAGGGTTTCTCAACTGGATTCGTGTGGCGCAGAGCGAAGTAAAGCGCGACATGGAAATGGCGCGTGACGAAGTACGGGTCATGACCGTGCACGGCGCCAAGGGACTTGAAGCGAAGAACGTCATTCTCGTCGACCACACGACGACGCGGCCGGAAGGTGCGCATCCGCCGCGGCTGTTGACCGCACCGATCGCAAAAGGACCGCCTGGAGCAACTGCCCTGATATGGGGCGTCGCCAAGGACAAGGACGCGGGTCCAATGGCGCAGGCACGCCAGCAAGCGATCGAAGCAACGTGCGACGAGTACCGCCGACTTCTGTACGTCGCGCTCACCCGTGCGGCCGACCGGCTTCTTGTGTGCGGCGCCAAGGGGGTCAAAAAAGCGCCGGAGGGCTGCTGGCATGACCTCGTGCTCGGCGCGCTGCAACCCCTGTCGGAAGAAGGCCGCGACGACGATGGCAAGCTCTGGCGCTTCCGCAAAGGCCTACCGGTCACTGCGGATCAGCGCGATCAGACGCCGCAGCCGCGCGCCGAGCTTCCTGCGTGGCTCACGACGTATGCAAAAGCTTTGCCACGGCGGGTGAGGATCCTGCGGCCATCCGATGCGCCCGAGGAGGAGGCCATCGGTCCTGCCCGGCGCGGCGTAGACCGCGAGTCTGCCCGCCTGCGTGGCAGGCTCGTGCATCGGCTGTTGCAGTCGCTGCCGGATATTCCCGCCGCGCGGAGGCGAAAGGCCGCTGACAATTATCTGGCGCGGAACGGCCGCGCGATGTCCGAAGGCGAGCGCGCCCAACTGGCAGAGCAGATAGTGGCGTTGCTCGATGACGCGCGCTTCCGCGCAGTGTTTTCCGCAGACAGCCGCGCAGAAGTTCCTCTTGCAGGTACGCTCGATGGAGGCCTCGAAATCGTGCGCGTTTCGGGCCAAATCGATCGTCTCGCCGTTACGCCAGATGCAGTCCTGATTGCCGATTTCAAGACCAACAGGGATCCGCCGCGGCGAATCGTCGAGGTGCCGGACGCATACAAACGACAGCTCGCGCTTTACCGTGCCGTGCTGCAAAAGATGTACCCAGGTCGGCCGGTTCGCGCCGCACTGATCTGGACGGAAGTGCCTGATCTCATGGAACTTTCCGCCGAGGCCCTTGATGAAGCGCTGAGGCGGGTCACGTCCGAGTGAGAGCGCCTTGACGCTGCGGGACCGCGTTCATAATTTCCAGCCCTCGCAATTTTTGGGGCAGATTCGCTCCGCTCAACACAAGAGGTAGCTACCATGGCCGTCGGCAAAGTGTCGGACGCAAGCTTTGAATCGGACGTTTTGAAATCTGCCGAACCGGTGGTCGTGGATTTCTGGGCCGAATGGTGTGGCCCGTGTCGCATGATAGGACCCGCGCTCGAGGAAATCGCCGGTCAGCTCGGCGACAAGGTGAAAATCGTCAAGCTGAACGTTGACGAGAATCCAAAGACCGCCGGTCAATACGGGATCATGTCCATTCCCACCCTGATGCTGTTCAAGAATGGCAAGGAGGCCGCACGGCAAGTCGGTGCCGCGCCAAAGCAGAAGCTCCATCAATGGATCAGCGCCGCTGTCTAGCGGAACAACAAAGTTTATTGCTCAACGGCCGGCCAAAGCCGGCCGTTTTGCGTTTAGCGATAGATGACCCTGAGCCTGCGCCATCCGTTCCCTCCCATGGAGGCAATGTCCGTGGACGAAGTCCCGGACGGCAAGAATTGGCAATACGAACCTAAATGGGACGGCTTCCGTTGCCTGATTTTTCGCGACGGAGAAAAAGTCGAGCTGCAATCAAAATCCGGACAATCGCTTACGCGCTATTTCCCCGAGCTCGTGGAGGCGGTTCGCTCGCTCAAGGCCAGACAATTCGTGCTCGACGGTGAAATTGTCGTTCCGCGCGGTCGGGCATTTTCCTTCGACGACCTGCTGCAGCGTATTCACCCGGCCACGAGTCGTGTGAAACGCCTCGCCGCCGAAACGCCGGCGCTGCTGATTGCCTTCGACCTCCTGGTCGATGCTGACGGTACGCTCCTCACCAAGATGCCGCTCGCCAAAAGGCGCTCATTGCTCGAACGCTTCGCCCGCAAATATCTGCGTGGGAAAAAACCCATCCGGCTGTCCCCGATGACCACCAGGCTCGCCGATGCGAGAAAATGGCTCAAGCAGGTCGGGGCAACGCTCGACGGCATCATCGCCAAGCGCCGCGACGCGTTCTACGAATCCGGCAATCGCCACGGCATGCAGAAGATCAAGAACTACCGCACAGCGGACTGCGTGGTAGGCGGGTTCCGCTACAATGAAGCAAAGAAAACAGTCGGCTCCCTCCTGCTCGGACTATATGACAACCGGCATCTCCTTAATCACGTTGGGTTCACCTCCTCGCTGAAAAGCAAGGAGAAAAAATCGCTCACGAAAAAACTTGAAAAAATGATCGCGCAACCCGGCTTCACCGGCGCAAAGCCGGGAGGCCCAAGCCGCTGGTCGACAAAACGCTCAGGCGAATGGCAGCCGCTCAAGCCAAAGCTGGTGGTGGAGGTATGCTATGACCACTTCAGCGGCGAGCGCTTCCGGCACGGCACGCGACTCTTGCGCTGGCGACCTGACAAGGCGCCGCGCCAATGCACGCTGGATCAGGTGCAGCAGAAGAAAGCCGATCTCATGAAGTTGCTGAAGTAGCTCCGGCGATCTGAGAAGCTCGCTTGCGCCTATTGCGGCACCGTACCGTTCTGGCGCAGGGCTTCACCGGCAAGATAAAGCGACCCGGTGATCACAATGCGAGGCGGCGGATCGAGATCGAGCTTGCGGACGGCCTCGAGCGCTTCGAACAGGTCGTCGCGACTTGTCGAGGACAATCCGATATCGCGCGCTATTCCAGCTACTGCTTCTGCGCTCATTCCTGTTTCGGCGTTTGGGATCGGTACGGCAATCATGCGGCGGGCAAGGCCGGCGAAATTGCTCAGGAAGCCCTGGCAATCCTTGCTGGCAAGCATTCCAACGATCAGGACCAGCGGCCTCGGCACGCGCTCCTCAAGATCCGCCAACGCCACCGCAATCGCTCGTCCTCCATCCGGATTGTGCCCGCCATCCAGCCAGAGCTCGCTGCCAACAGGCGCAAGCTCCACAAGTCGGCCATGTGCCAGCCGTTGCATTCGCGCCGGCCAGTCAGCCTTGACCATTCCGACGTCATATGCAGCCGGAGCTATTGCGAATTGTGGGGTCGCGCGAAGCGCAGCGATTGCAAGACCGGCATTCTCGAACTGGTGCCTGCCATAAAGCTTTGGCGCGGGCAGATCGAGCAACCCATTTTCATCCTGGTAGACGAGGCGTCCCCGCTCTTCGGTGGCGGTCCAGTCAGCGCCGGCAATTTTCAGCGGCGCAGCCAGCCTGGCGGCTTGCCGTTCAATCACGGCCAATGCGTCGCGTGGCTGCGACGCAACAACCGCAGGCACGCCACGCTTGAGTATGCCTGCCTTTTCAGCGGCGATCTTCTCAAGAGAATTGCCGAGAAAGTCGCTGTGGTCCACCGAGATACGCGTGATGATCGTGGTCAACGGATTGTCGATCACATTCGTTGCATCGAGCCGGCCGCCGAGACCGACCTCGAGCAACAGCACATCCGCAGGATGGCGAGCAAACAGCAGGAGGCCAACCGCTGTGGTAATTTCAAAAACTGTAATCGGCGCGCCCGAATTCGCACGCTCGCACTCTTCCATCGTAGCGACCAATTCTTCGTCCGTGACGAGCCGGCTTTCACCCGCGCGACCGATCCGGAAGCGTTCATTGAACCGGACCAGGTGAGGCGACGTGTAGACGTGCACCCGTTTGCCCGCGGCCTCCAGGATCGCGCGCAAGAACGCAATCGTTGAGCCCTTGCCGTTCGTGCCGGCGGCGTGGATGACCGGCGGCAGTTTTCGCTCCGGATGACCGATGACGGCGAGCAGTCGCTGCAGGCGATCGAGCGAAAGATCGATGCGCCTGGGATGAAGGGCAGTCAAACGCGCGACGATATTGTCGATGTGACCCATGCAATTTTGTCGCGCCCGCTAAAAGCGGACACCACCATTCCTGTCAATTCTATTTTAGAACACCGGGCTTATCGGATCATCCGCTTTCGCGGCGATGATGCTCGGCGACGTTCAGGCATGCGCGGGAACCGGCAATTGTTGCTGCTCGGGTGCAGCTGGGGCCCTGGTCAGCAGTCGGCATAATTCAGCGAGCGTCGAGCGCAATTTATGCCGATGCACCACCATGTCGACCATGCCATGGTCTGCGAGATACTCGGCGCGCTGGAAACCCTCAGGCAATTTCTCACGGATGGTCTGCTCGATCACGCGTGGCCCGGCAAAACCGATCAGCGCGCCAGGTTCGGCTATCTGTACATCGCCAAGCATGGCGTACGAGGCCGTGACGCCGCCGGTGGTGGGATTGGTGAGCACGACAATGTAGGGCTTGCGCGCCTCGCGCAGCATCTGCACCCCGACCGTCGTGCGCGGCAGCTGCATGAGCGAAAGAATGCCTTCCTGCATGCGCGCACCGCCCGAGGCGGCGAACATGATGAATGGTGTCTGCCTGCGCACGGCCGCCTCGAGGCCGGCGATCACGGCCTCGCCGGCGGCCATACCCAGCGAACCGCCCATGAAGTCGAAATCCTGAACGGCGATCGTGACCATCTGACCTTCGAGGCGACCGATGCCGAGCTTCACGGCGTCCTGCAATCCGGTCTTGGTGCGGGCGTCTTTCAGACGATCGGCGTAACGACGCTCGTCGCGAAACTTGAGAGGATCGGTCGTCACATCCGCAAGCGGAACATCCTCGAATTTCCCGTCGTCGAACATGGATTTCAGGCGAAGCGGCGCACTGATGCGCATATGATAGTTTGAGCTGGGAATGACGAATTGGTTCGCTTCGACGTCCTTGTAAAAGACCAGCTGCCCTGTTTCCGG
>JBKPLN010000568.1:0-2012 GCA_046731635.1 Pseudomonadota bacterium
GCACAGTCCCTGCCACCGATCCATTTTCAGCCACGTTGCGCGGAACCCATTGGTTGCATTCGAGTGGCTCTCACAGGTCGTGTTTGCAATAGCTCATGCGGCCGCAGGTTGGACCGGCGTCGTCGCAGTGACAGCAGTCGCGATGGCGACGGCATTGGGCCTGTTAAGTCGATTTCTGCAGCGCGAGTGGCAGCCAACCGCCGTGCTGGTCGCGGTACTATGTGCGATCTTGCTCACCGCGCCGCACATCCTGGCGCGACCTCACATTCTTGCGCTTCCGGTGACGGTTACCTGGATCGCCCTGTTGATCCGTGCCGTCGACACGCGCAGTTCGCCCCCGTGGCTTCTGCTTCCGCTGATGACACTGTGGGCCAACCTGCACGGCAGTTTTACGTTTGGTCTCGCAATGATCGCGCCCATCGCCTGCGATGCGCTGTGGCGCACGCCGCAGTCAGAGCGACTTGGCGTAGGCCGACAGTGGTCCTTTTTCGCTGTGCTCGCTTTCGGCGCTGCCTGCCTCAATCCATATGGCCCCGAAGTTATCCTGGTGACATTCCGGACTGTGGCGCTGGGAGCAGCGTTGACCACAATTACCGAGTGGCGTCCGCAGGATTTCACCCATCTGGGAGCGTTCGAACTGATAATGCTCGGCGGCTTCGGCTTCGCGCTTTACCGAGGCGTGAGGCTGCCCTGGTTGCGAATCGTGATGCTGGTCGGCGTGCTGCATCTGAGCCTCTCACAAGTGCGTCACGCCGATCTTCTTGGATTGCTGGCGCCGATCTTTCTCGCCCGGCCCCTCGCTGAACAGTTCAAGGAAATTGCCGCGCATCAAGCCATCTCGGGCATGCGTTGGCCGGCATGGGTAGCGGCCGCGGCCCTGGTTGTCCTGACAGGGATCACGGGCCTTGCATCGATGAGAAGCATAACGCCTGCCGATAGAATTACGCCGGCAAGCGCGCTTCGCGCAGTCGACATGGTCCGGGCAGGTCCGATTCTCAATGACTACGATTTTGGCGGCTATCTGGATTTTGTGGGAATCCCGCCGTTCATTGATGGCCGCTCAGAGCTTTACGGTCAGGCTTACATCCTTCGTCATGACCGGGCATTGAGCCTGCAAAATCTTCCGGATTTCCTGCGGCTGCTCGACGACTACAGTATACGTACAACCTTGCTCGCGCCTTCCACGCCGGCCGTCGCTCTGCTCGACCGGCTGCCAGACTGGAGGCGCGCCTACGCCGACGAAATCGCCGTCGTCCATACGCGACGCTGAACATTTCCACAGACCACCGGTCGCATTTGCGGGCCGTCGACGTGAGGGCGGCTTTGGTATTCAATCGCATGGCGGCCGCCTTCGAAAGGCGCGCCGGTATTCGGGGGAAGAAGCCATGTCATTGCAAGCATTGATCATCCTCATCATCGTCGGTGCGATCGCCGGCTGGCTCGCGGGTGTCATCGTCAAAGGCGTTGGTTTTGGGCTGATTGGTAACATCGTTGTCGGAATCGTTGGCGCTTTCATCGGCACCTGGGTGCTCGGGGCGCTGGGCGTCATGATCGGGGGCGGAGTAATCGCTCAGATCATTAACGCCACGATCGGAGCCGTCATTCTGCTTTTGATCATCAGCTTCGTGAAACGGGCGTAGGTCCGCCCCATTGGGTGTTTGAGGCCTGACGGCCGGCAGGAACACCAGTCCAGCCGGCCGGTTGATGTTGCGTCGCAACAAGCAGTGAGCCAAAATGTCGCCATCAGGCGATCGATGCGAGACAAAACACAGCGCGATAAGGCTTGGATTTTCCGCACCTATGCCGGCCACTCGACGGCCGCGGATTCCAACGCGCTTTACCGCAAGAACCTGGCCAAGGGCCAAACCGGTCTTTCGGTTGCTTTCGATCTGCCAACGCAGACCGGCTACGACTCCGATCACGTCCTGGCCAAAGGTGAAGTCGGCAAGGTCGGGGTGCCGATCTGCCACCTCGGCGACATGCGCGCGGTGTTCGACGGCATTCCGTTAGAC
>JBKPLN010000569.1:0-12777 GCA_046731635.1 Pseudomonadota bacterium
GCGCAAAATAGTGCGCACCTCGTCCTCGACCGAACGTCCGCTCTTCGCAGCACGCAGGCGCAACCGCTTCTTCAGGCGTTCATCGAGCTGACGGACGGTGAGGGAGGCCATAAAATTCTCATGAGCTAACAGCAATATAGCAAAAAATGATCGCACTGCAATCATTGCAATCAAAATCGCTATGCCCCCGGCTTGACGAGGAAAGTCCGTTCATGTATTTAACCATCAAGTTAATTAACTGGATGGTTTAATTCGAACATGTCGACCGATCGTCTCAGCAGCACCTTCGCAGCCCTCGCCGACCCCACGCGGCGGGCGATCCTCGCGCGGCTCGCACTTGGCGAGACGTCCGTGCTGAAGCTCGCCGAGCCTTTCGACATGAGCCTGCCTGCGGTTTCCAAGCACCTGAAGGTCCTCGAGCGCGCCGGACTCATCACGCGTGGCCGGGATGCGCAGATGCGTCCCTGCAGGATCGATGTGCGCGCTCTCAGGGAAGCCAACCAATGGCTCGAGGAGTATCGCCGACTCTGGGAAGAGCGGCTCGATCGGCTCGGCGACTACCTGAAAGTACTGCAAGCCCAGCCGAAACAAACCAAGCGGGGGAAAAACGATGACCGTAAAAAATAGTATCGACCTCGAGCGCGATCCACGTTCGATCATCGGCTCGCGCGTGTTCGACGCGCCGCCCGCATTGGTGTTCTCGGTATGGACAGACCCGAAGCATCTCGCGCAATGGTGGGGGCCGAACGGCTTCACCACCACGACGCATGCGTATGATTTTCGTCCTGGCGGCGTGTGGCGCTTTGTCATGCACGGGCCCGACGGTCGCGACTATCAGAACCGCATTACCTTCGATGAGATTGTTCCGCCCGAGCGCATCGTCTATCGCCACGGCGGCGGTGATGACGTCGAGCCGGTGCAGTTCACGCAGACCGTGACGTTCGAAGATCTCGGTAACGGTAAGACCCTGCTGACCTGGCATGCCAGGTTCCCATCCGCCGAAGAGCGTGCGCGGGTCATCAAAGAATATGGCGCCGACAAGGGTCTCGCCCAGACAATGGCGCGGCTCGCCGACTATCTGGTCACGATGCCGACAGAAAAGCGTGCGTAAATGCTCCGCAGTTCACGACAGCACCCGCAACGCAGCGCGCAGATCATCCGGATGGAAAGCGGCCACCGACTGTTCGATCGCGGCTTGGGTTTCTCGCCACAGCGGAAACGCCTTGGCGAGAAGCGATCGCCCGCTTGCCGTGATTGTGAGGCGACGACTGCGTTTATCCTCTTTATCGACCGAAACCTTCACCAGCCTGCGGCGCTCAAGGGGCTTGAGGACCGCGGTCAGCGTGGTGCGGTCCATGGCGAGCAGCACCGCGACGCTGCCGATCGTGGGCGGCTCCGGCCGGTTCAACGACATCAGCAGGGAAAATTGGCCGTGGGTGAGATCGAGCGGACGGAACACGTCATCAAAACGTCGGGCCAGGCCGCGCGCGGCGCGCTGCACATGCAGGCACAGGCAGCTATCGCGCACCAGATGCGTGGCGGACAGTGGTAATTGCTGGCGGCTTGACATGGCCGATAATAGGTTGATATCAACCTAATTGTCAATGACACGAACGTGAGGAGGAGAGTTTATGCAAGTGCAATCCTACCTGTTCTTCGATGGCCGCTGCGAAGAGGCAATTGAGTTCTACAAAAAGACGCTCGGCGCGGAAGTCGGCATGCTGATGCGCTGGAAAGACAGTCCCGACAAATCAATGTGTTCCCCGGGTAACGAAGACAAGGTGATGCACGCCTCGTTCAAGATCGGCGACACGCGCGTCATGGCTTCCGATGGGCGCAACACCGGCAATCCCAAGTTCGACGGGTTCGCGCTTTCCGTGGATGCGAAAAATGAGGCGGATGCCGATCGCCTTTTCGATGGGCTGTCGAATGGCGGAAAGGTTGTCATGCCGCTGGGCAAGACGTTCTTTTCGCCGCGCTTCGGAATGACGCAGGACAAATTTGGCGTCAACTGGATGGTCATTGTCGAGCCAAAGTGAATGCCAGGGCGCGCCGGGCGCTGTGATGCAAGCCGCGCGCTCTCTTCCTCTCCTGACCGTCTTTCGCGCAATAGGATCTCCAACGCCAATCGAGGAGTGCCCAATGGCGACCGCCACGAAAAGCGCCGAATTCGTCATCTCACGCGTACTCGACGCCCCGCGCGATCTGGTATGGAAATGCTTCACCGATCCGGAGCACATGAGGCAATGGTGGGGGCCGAAAGGCTTCACTGTCGTTGCTTCGAAGATGGATCTCCGCGTGGGAGGCACCTACCACTATGGCCTCAAGGCGCCGAACGGGGCGCCGATGTGGGGCAAGTTCGTCTTTCGCGAAATCGTTCCACCCGAACGCCTGGACTTCATCAGCTCATTCTCTGATGAGGAGGGCGGCACCACTCGCCACCCCGGTCACACATCTTGGCCGCTTCAGATGCATTCGAAATTCACTTTTGAAGAACTGCCCGGCGGCAAAACCAAATTCACCGTCCGCTGGGCCGCGCATAATGCGACGCCTGAAGAGCAAAAAGTGTTCGATACTTCGCATCAAAGCATGAACCAGGGCTGGAGCGGCACCCTGGAGCAGCTCGAAGCCTACCTCGCAAAAGCCAAAGTAGCCGCGCGTTAAGGAGGACATCATGGCGCTCAGCAAGCATAAGATCACGCCGTGCCTGTGGTTCGATGCAGAAGCCGAGGAAGCGGCGAAGTTCTACGTCTCCGTGTTCAAGAATTCGAAACTCGGGAAGATCAGCCGCTACGGAAAGGCCGGTGAGGAGATCCACGGCAAGAAGCCGGGCTCCGTCATGGTGGCAGAGTTCGAAATCGAGGGGCAGCCGTTCGTGGCGCTCAATGGCGGGCCACAGTTCAAGTTCAGCGAGGCGGTGTCATTCCAGGTTCATTGCGACACTCAGGAAGAGATCGACCACTTCTGGAATGCCCTGACCAAGGACGGCCGCGAACAGCCCTGCGGCTGGCTGAAAGATAAATTCGGCGTTTCCTGGCAGATCGTCCCCACCGTACTCGGAAAAATGATGACGGATCCGGGCACCGAAAAAACCAACGCGTCGCCAACGCGTTCTTGAAGATGAAGAAGTTCGATCTCGCAAAACTGAGACAGGCCTACGAGGGCCAAGCCGCCTAACGTACGACCTTTGAGGGAAAGACATGAACAAGCCCGCCGAGTTCGGAAAGGCGACTGTCACCATTTTGCGCGTGTTCGATGCGCCGCGCGCGCTGGTATGGAAAGCGTGGACCGATCCGAAAATGATGGCGCAATGGTTCGGTCCGCGCGGCTTTACCATTCCGGTCTGCGAGCTTGACGTGAGAGCCGGAGGCAGCTTGCGCATCGTGATGCGCGGGCCCGACGGCCAGGACTATCCGATGAAAGGTGAGTTTCGGGAGGTCGTTGCGCCCGAGCGACTGGTCTTCACTAACATCGCGACTGACAATGACGGCAATCATCTGCTCGAAGGCGAAACCACCGTCACGTTCGCCGAAAAAGACGGCCAGACCACGCTCACGGTGACGTCGTATGCGGTTGGCCTTGTTCCGATCGCGCCACAAATGCTCGCCGGCATGGAAGCGGGTTGGACGCAGAGCATCGACAAGCTGGAAACTCTGCTCGGCGGTTCAGGACAGGCGGGGACTACGACATGACGCTCAAGCTCTATTTCCATCCGCTGGCGTCCTATTGCCACAAGGTGCTCATCGCGCTTTACGAACACGATATTGCGTTCGAGCCGATCCTTGTCGATCTCGGGGACGAGAAATCGAGCGCGGAGGTCCGGGCGCTATGGCCGTTGGCAAAATTCCCGGTGCTGCGCGACGAGGCGCGCAGCTGCACGGTCGCCGAATCGACGGTCATTATCGAGTATCTCGACGCTTACCACCCCGCTGGGACGTCCTTTGTGCCCGCTCATGGCGATCTCGCCTGGCAAACACGGATGTGGGACCGCTTCTACGACTTGTATGTCCAGGAGCCCATGCAGAAGATCGTCGGCGATCGGTTGCGCCCCGCGGGCCGTACTGATCCTTTCGGCGTGGAGCAGGCTACAGCTCAGCTCGGCCGTTCCTACGCAATGATCGAAGCACGGATGAAATCGAACAGCTGGGCGATGGGCGACACATTCACCTTGGCTGATTGCGCTGCAGCTCCGGCGCTTTTTTATGCAAACACTGCTATGCCGCTCGGCTCCGAGCACAGGAACACGCGCACCTATCTCGACCGCCTGATGGCGCGGCCGTCCTTCGCGCGGGTGCTTGAGGAGGCGCAACCTTATTTTGGCATGTTCCCGATGGAGCGAAAGCCGCAGGTTTCCAGGCCTGTGCGGGCGGTCAGCCAGTAGGCGTACTCTCGGGAAGCTGGGCCGAGGCGCATGCTTGGCTCAGGTCAGGCGATCAGCCACACCACCCAGAGCAGCAGCGCCGCAATCACCCACAGCGCGATCGTGGTCCAGCGGTTGCGGCGCGCTTCCGCCGCGCCGATGGCGGAAACGGTTTCCGGGGAAAGCACGAGACCATCGCGCGTAATGTCGTCCAGCTGATCGAGCAGCGTGCTGGCGCGCGTGAGCAAAGCAGGCGTCTGGCCGAGGAAACGCCCGACTTCGCCGGCTCCCTCAACCGCATCCTCAAGCCGTCCGATAGGACCAAGATTGCGCGCTATCCACTCGCGGACGACAGGGTCCGCGGTGCTCCACATGTCAAGCTTGGGATCAAGCGAGCGCGCGACGCCTTCGACGACGACCATTGTCTTTTGCAGGAGCAGCAGTTCAGGGCGCGTGCGCATGTCGAAGAGGCCGGTGACCTCGAACAGCAGCATCAAGAGCTTTGCCATCGAGATATCTTCGGCGGTGCGATTGTGAATCGGCTCGCCGATGGCACGGATTGCCTGCGCGAAACTTTCCACCGAGTGATGCCGCGGCACGTAGCCCGCATCGAAATGGATCTGCGCCGTACGGTGGTAGTCGCGCGTGATGAAGCCAAACAGAATTTCGGCGAGGAAGCGTCGTTCCTTCGGCCCGAGGCGGCCCATAATGCCGAAATCGACCGCGACCAGCCGGCCGGTGTCGTCGACGAACAGATTGCCGGGGTGCATGTCGGCATGAAAGAAGCTGTCGCGCAGTGCGTGGCGCAGGAAGCTCTGAATCACCTTGCGTCCAAGTTCCGGCAGATTGAAGCCTTTTGCTTGCAGTGAGCCGTGATCGCTGAGCCGGATGCCATCGATCCATTCCAGCGTGAGCACTTCGCGCGCCGTACGGTCCCAGTCGACCTGCGGCACGCGAAAATCGGTATCCTCGCGCGTGTTCTCGGCCATCTCGGAAGCCGCCGCGGCCTCAAGCCGAAAGTCCATTTCGATCGCCACAGAACGGGCAAGCGTGGCTACGACCTCGACCATTCGCAGCCGCCGCCCTTCTGCCGAAAGAGATTCCGCCAGGCGAGCCGCAAAGAAAAAAGAATCAAGATCCGATCTGAAGCGGTGTTCGATTCCCGGCCGCAGGACTTTCACGGCTACCGGTTTGCGCGAACCGCCGGCCTCAATCTCGGCGCGGTGTACCTGCGCGATTGAGGCGGCCGCGACTGCCGGTCCGAAGCTCGCATAGACCTTCGAGAGAGGTTTATCGAACGCCGCCGCTACGGCCGCCTCCGCCTGGGCTTGCGGGAACGGCGCCATCTTGTCCTGCAGGCTTTCGAGGTCGTGCGCGATCGCGGGGCCGACGACATCCGGCCGTGTCGCGAGAAACTGGCCGAGCTTGACGTAGGTAGGGCCCAGTCTCGTCAGGGCAGCGGCGAGCCGGCTTTCACCGCTTTTTTTGCTAGGCCGCTCAAGCAGCCGCGCAATCGCGACGCCGCTTCTGGCTGGCCACGGCAAAGGGCGCGTATCGACCAGCGCAAAGACGCCTTCGCGCGCGAACACGAAGCCGGCGCGAGCAAGGCGGACGAGATGAAAAACTCCACCGATCACAATCGCCAGCCCGAGTGGAGCGCCACCACGCCGCCGGTCATCGTGGTGAACGAAACGCGGCGGAAACCGGCGCCCTCAATCATGCGTGCAAATGGCCTGGGCCTGGGAAACTTGCGGATCGATTCGACCAAATACTGGTAGGCCTCACGATTGCTGGTCACTACACCGCCGATCCTCGGGATCACGTGGAAGGAATAAAGTTCGTAGAGCGCATCCAAACCAGGCACGTCGACCGCGGAAAATTCCAGGCACAGGAATCGGCCGCCGGTCTTCAGGACGCGGTAGGCTTCGGCAAGCGCGCGTTCGATGCGCGGCACGTTGCGAATGCCAAAAGCGATCGTCACGCAGTCGAAGCTGCGATCGGCATAGGCAAGATCCTCGGCATTGCCATGCTCGAAGGTGACACTGCCTGCAAAACTTCGTTCCGAGGCACGGTCTCGCCCCACGTCGAGCATGTCGGCATTGATGTCGCAGACCGTCAAGCGTATGCCCGCGCCACCAGCCCGCAAAATGCGGAACGCAATGTCTCCCGTGCCGCCGGCCAGGTCGAGCACCGCAAAGTTGCGTTCACCCTTCGGAGGATTGACCGCCGACACCAGCACATCCTTCCAGGCGCGGTGCAGCCCGCCGGACATGAGGTCATTCATCAGGTCGTATCGCCGGGAAACCGAATGAAATACGTCGTTCACGCGTCCCTGCTTGTCTTCAAGCAGGACGCTCTCATTTCCAAAATGAGTCCGGTCGCCGGCGCGCGTCATGGCCAATAGTTCTTTGCGGACAGGACCATAGCGCGGGCAGCCGGGGGACGCTATGTGTCGGTGCGGGAGCGGTTAATCATGCCCGAATTGCCTGAAGTAGAGACCGTCCGGCGAGGCTTGGCGCCTGCGATGGAAGGTCGGCGTTTTGCCAGGGTGGAGGTTCGACGCGGCGATCTGCGCTGGCCTTTGCCCAAAGGATTTGCCCAAAGGCTGCACGGCAAGACCGTAGAGGGACTTGGCCGACGCGCTAAGTATCTGCTGGCGGACCTGTCATCCGGCGACGTGCTGCTCATGCATCTTGGCATGTCTGGCTCATTTCGGGTCGGCAAGGACAGCGCCCCCGGCAATTACCATCACCAGCGATCAAATAGCCGCGCACATGATCATGTGGTGTTTCACATGTCGAATGGCGCAACGGTGACGTTCAATGACCCGCGCCGCTTCGGCTCGATGAAACTTGTCTCCCGCGCCAAGCTGGAACAGGAGCCGCTTCTGCGTGCACTTGGGCCGGAGCCACTGGGAAACGAATTCGACGCGGCGATGCTGGCAAAAGCCTGTGCGGCCAAAAGAACCTCGCTCAAGGCGGCATTGAGTGACCAGCGGGTGGTCGCGGGCCTGGGCAATATCTACGTGTGCGAAGCCTTATTTCGGGCGCGGTTATCGCCGTTGCGAAGTGCGTCGACCATTGTTGACCGTCACGGCAAACCGACCGAGCGCGCCGAGAGGTTGGTCAATGCCATCAAGGCGGTGCTCCTGGATGCCATTGAAGCCGGCGGCTCCTCGCTGCGTGATCATCGCAAGGCGGATGGATCGCTCGGCGATTTCCAGCACAATTTCCAGGTCTACGACCGCGAGGGGCAACCTTGCCCCTCTTGCAAAGGCAAAATCAAACGGATCGTGCAGCTTGGCCGCTCGACCTTCTATTGCCCATCGTGCCAAAGGTAGGTCAGGCTACGCTGAGCCCTGGGGTTGATGATGCGAAAGCTTGGTCTAATTGTACTGGCGCTGGGCGTCACGCTGACCGGCGCGGCCGCTGCCGAGTATCCCGATCGCCCAATCCGGTTCATCGTTCCGCAGGCCGCGGGAAGCGCGACAGATACCGTTGCCCGCATTCTGGCCGCCGAGCTGTCGAAGGAATTGGGTCAACAGCTTATTGTCGACAATCGGCCCGGCGGGGCACTGACGATAGGTCTCGATCTGGTAGCGAAATCGCCGCCCGATGGGTACACCATCGGCATGGGCCCGATCGGCGCGCTCGCGGTCACGCGCCACATGGTGGCGAAGCTCCCCTATAACATCGAACGGGATTTTCAGCCGATTGCATTGGTTGCCCGCGGGCACCTGTTGCTGGCGGTTTCTCCGAAGCTGCCGATCAATTCGGTGAAGGAACTGGTCGACTACGCAAAAAAGAATCCCGGCAAGCTGACCAACGCTTCGTCGAGCAACGGGTCACCTGGTCATGTTGGCGGCGAATTGTTCAAGTACATGACCGGAACCGAAATTGTCCACGTTCCTTATCGTGGCGGCGCGCCGGCCATCAGCGATCTGATCGCCGGCCATGTCGATCTCATGTTCGAGAGCCTGCAAACGATGGCGCCCTTCGCGCACGACAACAAGGTGCGAGCGCTTGGAGTGAGCGGTGCTGCGCGCTCACCGGCATTTCCGGAATTGCCGACCATCGCCGAAGCAGGGGTGCCGGGATATCTGGCTCCGACCTGGACGGGGGTCATTGCGCCGGCCGGAGTACCGCGACCGATCGTCGACAGGCTCAACGCCGCCATCAACAAGGCGCTCACCTCGGAAGCTTTCAAGGAGAAATTTGCCAAGATCGGCGACGAGCCCGGCGGCGGAACGCCGAAGGAGTTCGCCGCCACCATCAAGGCTGATTCCGCCAAATGGAGCGACGTCGTGCAGCGCTCCGGTGCAAAACTTGATTGATGCAGGGATTTGTCATGAGCTACGAAAACATAATCGTCGAAACGCGCGGACGGGTTGGAATCATTCGTCTGAACCGGCCGCAGGCGCTCAACGCGCTCAACAAGGCCTTGATCGACGAGCTGACACGGGCCGTCGAGGCTTTCGACGCGGATGACAAAATCGGCTGCATGCTGATCACCGGCAGCGACAAGGCATTTGCGGCCGGCGCCGACATCAAGGAAATGTCGGACAAGCCGTTTATCGAAGCCTATCTCGGCGATTTCGTCTCCAACTGGAACGCCGTAGCCCAGGCGCGCAAGCCGGTAGTTGCGGCGGTGGCGGGCTTCGCTCTCGGCGGCGGCTGTGAACTCGCCATGCAATCGGACATTGTTGTCGCGGCAGATACGGCGAAGTTCGGTCAGCCCGAGATCAAGCTTGGCGTTATTCCCGGCATCGGTGGCACGCAGAGGCTTGCGCACGCGATCGGCAAGGCCAAGGCCATGGACCTGATCCTGACCGGGCGCCTGATGGATGCGTCAGAAGCCAAAGAATCAGGCCTCGTTGCACGCGTGGTGCCGGCGACCAGTCTGATGGATGAGGCGATGAAAATTGCCGAAACCATAGCCAACTTGTCGCTGCCGTCGGTTCTGGCGGCGAAGGAAGCAATCAACCTCGCGTTCGAGAGCGGCCTTTCGGAAGGCATGGCATTCGAGCGCAGGATTTTTCATTCATTGTTTGCAACCGAAGATCAGAAGGAAGGCATGAAGGCCTTTATCGAGAAGCGGCCGCCGAAATGGAAACACAAATAGACGGGGCCATTCAAATCATTGCCGAACGCAAATAAGTCTCAACACTGCCGCCCGGGCGTCTTCGCCTTGCGGCGTGGTTGCGACGTTATTGGCAGCTAAAAAGCCACGAATGGTTTCGGCCTTGATGAGCCGAACGGGCGGGATGGCCGGATCGAGACTGGCAACCACGGAATTGCGCATCTGCATCATGCCAAGGAATTTGCCCGGCGCATCAAGCGCCGCAGCGCCGGAAAAACCCGCCATTGGCACGGGGCGGCGCAATTCGATTGCGTTTCCGCCGGATAGCCGTGCCTTGATTTCCGTCAGCTTCCTTGCGTCGTTCTGTTCCTTCGGCTCCGGAATGCCGACCAGCGTCACGTCCTCTTTTCTGGACGGATCAGACGCGAGGGCGAGCGATGCCAAACTGCGCGCGCCGTAAATTTTCAACAAGGCCAAGCCGTTATTCCTGTCCTCCGCGATCTGATCGGCGTTGCCGAGGCCGGTGGCGACGATGACCTGACATCCGCTCACGAGATTGAGATCAGTGATAATATGACCGCTCGCACTCACCACCAGCCCGTTGCCGTATTCGACCGATTTCGCCAGGGCCGCGAACGGTGAACTGCGCTCCGGAAACGGCGCGAAAGCACTGACCATCGCCGCCGTGACCGGCGCGACAATAGTCTCCATCATCTGGTCGAACAGTAAAGTGAAGCCGCGGATTTCGCCGTCGCGGGCATAGGCCCGCACGGAGAATTTCTTCAGGCCTTGCATGCCGCTGATATAGAAACTGTCATCGCGCAAGGCGCTGTTTTCAATTTTCCGGTTCGAAGGTTGAGTTTTTTCTGTTCGAACAGGGCGGCGAGCCTGAGCTCCGAACTTTTCACACGAAACGTTTCAACCTGCACCTCGCCGTGCGTAGCCGACCATCGCGTTCCGCGGGCGGCGTCCCGCACCTGCGGAAGGAATTTGAGCGGAAGTCCGAGACGCACTCCTGTCGAAGGATCGGTTACGATAGTCCAGCCGAACTCGTCCTCGTATGACTTGGCAGCCGCAAGCAGATTGGCTCGGTCGACCGGGGAGAGCACGCCCGTAATCCTTGTCTTCGCGCGCTTCTGAAAATTCTTGACCGCGGAACGAAATGGATCTTCGCCCCCGAGCGAGCCGGTATAGTCACCTGACCAAAGCAGCGCCGATTGAATCCTAAGACGCTCGCCTGCGGATATTTCGGAATTTCCGGTTTCTGTCGGCTCGGCCCTGGCGAGCTCGGTGCTGAGTGCGGCGCCGTGTGCGTTCACGCGCCTCTTCGCTGCGTGTCGGACAACATTAGCGGGCTTGTCGGTGGCTTGCACAGGCGCCGGCACCATGCCGGATGATTCCTGCGCCAGCGCAGGAACGGCGCCGAACAGAATCGCGAGCAATATCGTCGACCGAATCAGGTCCATCGAATCCGCGCCGCCCCCCTGTATTTTTGGGCTCACCTTAGCCAATGGAGGTCAACGCGCAAGGCATCCCGGGGTTCTTAACCAAGCATATTAACGGTTGCGAATCAGCTTGCGGGCCTCGGATTTGCTCATGAAAAGCGATTCCGCGAGTTTCGGAACATGCGCTAGGTTTAACCATGATGCTCGATTCAAAAGAACTCGAACGCTATGCCCGTCACATCGTATTGCGCGAAGTCGGCGGCCCGGGACAAGCGAAGCTCAAGGCCGCGCGTGTCCTTGTAGTCGGGGCCGGGGGGCTTGGTGCTCCGGCACTGCTTTACCTCGCTGCTGCCGGAGTTGGCACGCTCGGCATCGTGGACGACGATGAAGTGTCGCTATCGAACCTGCAGCGGCAAGTCATCTTCGCCACCGAGGACATCGGCAGGCCGAAAGTCGAACGGGCAGGCGATGCTGTCAAAAGACTAAACCCACTTGTTAACATCGAGGCTCATCACGAGCGACTGACTGCAGCCAATGCTTTCAAACTGATCGCGCGATACGACCTCGTCGCCGACGGGTCGGATAATTTTGCCACACGATATCTCGTGTCCGACGCTTGCTATTTCGCCGGGAGGCCCTTGCTTACTGCCGCCGTCGGGACTTTCGACGGTTCGCTGACCTGTATCCGCGCGCATGAAAAGGGGGCGGACGGAAGACCAAATCCAACATACCGTTGTCTCTTTCCCGAGCCGCCGCCCGCCGGCACCGTTCCCGCTTGTGCCGAAGCCGGGATTCTCGGCGCGCTGCCGGGAGTGCTCGGCTCCTTGATGGCGCTTGAGGCCATTCGTGAAATCGTCGGCTTCGGTGAGGGACTGGTCGGCCGCCTGCTCATGGTCGATGCGCGCTCGATGCGGTTCGAAACGCTGAGTTATGCGTGGGATCCGAACAATCCTCTAAGCGGTGAAAACCCGACGATCAGGGATTTGTCGGGGCACAATTAGCCGCAGGGCGCCGCACGACCATCACAACATGCTGGGCAGCACCCGATCCGGTGGCCGGTGACCGTCCATGAACGTTCGAATGTTGATGATCACTTTCTCGCCCATATCGATGCGGCCTTCGATCGTCGCGGAACCGGTGTGCGGCAGAAGCACGACCTTGCCGGCGCGCGCGAGCTTGACCAGCTTCGGGTTTACTGCCGGTTCGTGTTCGAACACATCGAGGCCCGCTCCGGCGATGTCGCCCGAGTCGATAAGTCGGGAAAGTGCATTCTCGTCGATCACTTCGCCACGCGACGTGTTGACGATGTAAGCTTCCGGCCGCAGCATTTTCAGTCGACGTGCCGACAGCAAATGGTAGGTCGCAGGCGTGTGCGGACAATTGACCGAGACAATGTCCATGCGCGCCAGCATCTGGTCGAGGCTTTCCCAGTAGGTGGCGTCAAGTTCTTCCTCGGTCTTGGGCGCCACTCGTCGCCGATTGTGATAGTGGATCTGCAGCCCGAAGGCGCGTGCCCGCCGCGCGACCGCCTGCCCGATGCGCCCCATGCCGATAATGCCAAGTCGCTTGCCCCAGATGCGGTGGCCCAGCATCCACGTCGGTGACCACCCGATCCAGTCCTTGTCGGTGGTCAGCACGTGCGAGCCTTCCACCAGCCGGCGCGGCACGGCCAGGATGAGCGCCATGGTCATGTCGGCTGTATCCTCGGTCAGCACGCCAGGCGTGTTGGTGACGGTGATGCCGCGCTGAACCGCGGTCGCGACGTCGATATTGTCGACGCCGTTGCCGAAATTGGCGATCAGCCGCAGGTTCTCGCCGGACTTCCCGAGCAGCGCCGCATCGATGCGGTCGGTCACGGTCGGCACCAGCACGTCAGCGATCCTCACGGCCTCG
>JBKPLN010000570.1:0-3296 GCA_046731635.1 Pseudomonadota bacterium
TCCAGCACCATGATCAGCGCGCGCAGCGAATTGCCGTGGGCGGCGACCAGCGTGCGCTGGCCGCGCAGCACGCCGGGCAGAATCTCCTGCACGTAATAGGGCAGCGCGCGCGCCAGCGTGTCCTTCAGGCTCTCACCGCCGGGCGGCGGCACGTCGTAGGAACGGCGCCAGACCAGCACCTGGTCCTCGCCCCATTTCTTGCGGGCGTCATCCTTGTTGAGGCCGGAGAGATCGCCGTAATCGCGTTCGTTGAGCGCGAGATTCTCAGTCGTCGGCAGTCCGGTCTGCCCGATCTCGGCGAGCATCAGCTTCAGCGTATGCTGGGCGCGGGTCAGGTCCGAGGTAAAGGCAACATCGAACGTCAGCCCTTGCGCCTTTAGTTTGCGGCCGGCCTCCTTGGCTTCCGCGATGCCCTGTTCGGTGAGGTCAGGATCTTTCCAGCCCGTGAACAGGTTCTTCAAATTCCATTCGCTCTGCCCGTGACGCACGAGCACAAGAAGACGTTCGCTCATTCAGTGGATTTCCGTTTTTCGATTTCTAGAAGTCGGCAAGCCCGAGCACATCGGTCATCGTATAGAAGCCGGGCGTCTTGCCCCGCGCCCACAGTGCCGCCTTGACGGCTCCCTGGGCAAACATCGTCCGGTCCTCGGCGCGGTGGGTCAGTTCGATTCGCTCCATGGCACCGGCGAAGATCACGCTGTGATCGCCGGTGACAGTACCGCCGCGCAGCGCGGCAAAGCCGATGTCGCCGGGACGGCGCGCTCCGGTCTCGCCGTCGCGGCCGCGCGCCGAATGGGTATAGAGATCGACGCCGCGGCCGGCGGCGGCAGCCTCGCCCAGCATCAAGGCCGTGCCCGACGGCGCGTCGATCTTGGCCTTGTGATGCATTTCGAGAATCTCGATATCGAAACTCTGGTCGAGCGATTGCGCGACCCGCTTCACCAGCGCCGCCAGCAGGTTGACGCCGAGGCTCATATTGCCTGACTTCACCACGATCGCGCGCGAGGTGACGCTCTTGATGACGGCATCGTCCGACGCCGACAGACCGGTGGTGCCGATGACATGGACCAGCCCGCGCTCGGCGGCGATGGCGACATTGGCGATGGTGGCGCCGGGGATGGTGAAATCGAGAATGCCGTCCGCGTTCGCCGACAGCGCCCAGAGATCGGCCGAGAGTTTGACGCCATTCTCCGGCAGGCCGGCGAGCACGCCAGCGTCCTTGCCCAAAAGTTCCGAGCCGGGCGCTTCCAGCGCGCCGGTCAAAACCGCACCCGGCGTCTCCGAAATGACGCGCACCAGCGCGCGGCCCATCCGGCCGCCGGCCCCCGCAACGATCAATCGCATATCGGCCATGGCTTCACCTCTTTACGCCCTATAGCGGGATGAGGCCGTTCCGGCAACCGATCAGGCGCTCGGGGGTTTCCGGGCAGCAGGCGAATCCGGCCCCGGGACCGGGAATAGAGAGCACGCAGGAAGGCATCCGGCGCCGCGCTCGATCCCGCTATGAGCGGTATCGATCGGCTATTTCTGAGAGTTCAAACGAGATGCCCCGAGGGCACCGCTCTTTGCGATTAAAGGCCGAATTCCAGGTCCCGCTGCAAAACGACCTGGCCGTCGCGCTCCACAACATACATGGCTTTGTACGTACCGCGATCCCAGCCCGTCGCTGGACGCTTTCTGCCGGCAAACAACAGGAATTGCGCTTTGTTCTTATCCAGTTGGGAGGCTCGATTTTCGGCGATGACGTTCCCGGTTGGGTCCTTGATGACGAGCCGTTGTGTGTCGCCCGTCTTCAGGCCAATGACACGAACAAAAGCGACAATTGCCGGCGCGCTGGCAGACGGCAATTCCTTGCCCGCGCTTCCATCCTCGACAAGCTCCATCGTCACCGGCCCGTTCGCAAAGCCGGCGTTTATGACGACTCGCTCCTGATAAGCGAGTTGCGCGTGAAGTGCGGGATGCCACAGCAGTGCGCCACTCCCGCAGGAGTCGGAGGGAGCGCCATATGCGAAAGGATCTACAATCGCGCCCTTATGCTTGACCGTGAAATGCAGGTGAGGATATTCGGTCAGTCCTGAAAGACCGACGCGACCAAGCGGCTGTCCAACCTTGACCACGTCGCCAGGCTTCACCATCAGGCTGCCGCTAGCCATGTGGCAATACTGGGTTTCCCAGTGTTCCGGATGTTCGATCACAGCTCCATTGCCACATTCGACATCGCGAACAGCTTCGCGCGATCAGCTTGGCCGGTCTGAATTGCGCGCCCCAGAGAGTGGGAAAATCGGCGGCGCAGATGACGATATCCTGAACGGCGGTGTCGGCAACGACACGTTGAACGGCGATGCCGGCAACGACACGCTCAATGGCGGCGCCGATGACGATATCCTGAACGGCGGTCTCGGCAACGACATCATGTTCGGCGACGCCGGCGATGACACCATGGACGGTGGTGACGGCAACGACGCGATGTCCGGCGGCGATGGTGCGGACGAACTCAGCGGTGGCGCCGGGGACGATCTGCTGGAGGGGAATGCCGGAGATGACACGCTCGCCGGCGGTGCCGGTATCGATGTACTCAATGGCGGCGCCGGCGCCGATACGCTCTCAGGCGACGCAGGCAACGACGTCCTGAACGGCGGCGCGGGCGATGACGAGTTGGACGGCGGCAATGGCGCCGACGTCCTCAACGGCGGTCTCGGCGATGATGTGCAGACAGGCGGTGCGGGCACCGACACGCACAATTTCGGCGACAACACTGCCACCAACTTCGGCGACGATGAAGTCACCGACCTGAGCTTTGCTGACGGCGATGTAGTTAGCGTCGATGCCGATCCGGCGTTCGATCCGACCACCATCGTGGTGGTCGACGACGGTACCAACACGACGCTCGACTTCGGCTTCGGCACCATCACGCTCGACGGCGTTACGGGTGGCGCCGGAACGGAATTCGTGTCGATCGACGACATCAACACTGCCGCAGGTTATACGGCTATCGAAGTCGTCTAACATCCAATTCAGCGGGGCGGCTGCCGGGCCGCCCCGCTCCGGCCTTCTGCAGTACTCAGTTAGTGAGAGTGCCGGCCGCTCATGTACTCGCGTAATCGGTGTGAAACCTCAGCGTCTGGTCAAAGGTCGCTGCTTGGATTGATTCCGGGACGATCCGCGTTGGCGTGGATCGCCGCCTTTAGCGTGTCCATCAACGTGCTGCTTCTGGTCTTGCCCCTCTATTCCATTGAAGTGTTCGATCGAGTGATCAGCAGCGGCAGCGTCGAAACGCTTGTCGGCCTCACCATCAT
>JBKPLN010000571.1:0-4449 GCA_046731635.1 Pseudomonadota bacterium
CAACGATGACGAGGCCGTCGCGGGTCTGTGCGACGATGTAGGTTTCGTGAACCTGCGCCCGCGCGGCGCCGAGCGGCCGGTCAATCTGATCGGCGGCCGGTTCGAACGTCACGACAGCGGGATCTGCCGCAGGCTCGCCGACATCGAAAACAGCTTGCGGATTCTCGGCAAGACCGACGGCGGCGGCAGCAATGGGAGCAAAAGTAGCGGGGCGAGCCGGAGAGCGTCGCCAGTCGTAACCATCCCGTCGAGGCATCGCAGCTGGTCGAAAAGTTGCGATGGCTGCGGTGCCCCCGGTCGTCGCGGCGCGTTGGCCTTCGCGCATCAGCGCGTCCTTCAATGCGCGCACAATCAGCCCGCGCATGAGACCGGCATCACGGAACCGCACCTCGGTCTTGGCGGGATGCACGTTAACATCCACTTCACGCGGGTCGAGGCTGACGAACAAAACAAGCAAGGGATGTCGGTCGCGCGGCAGGTAATCCGCGTAGGCCGCCCGCACCGCTCCGAACAACAGCTTGTCTCGGACCGGCCGTCCATTCACGAGCAGGTATTGGCCAAGCGAATTGGCGCGGGAGAGCGTCGGGAGTCCGGCAAAACCGGTCACGCGCACCGCGTCGCGCTCGGCCTCGATGGCGATTGCATTGGCGCGAAAATCGGGTCCGAGGATGTCGGCGAGTCGTTCAAGCTGGTCGCCTTTGTCGGCGGAGGGCCATGTCACCGGGGCGCGCTCTTCGCCCGCAAGCGTGAAAGAGACGTCGGGTCGGCTCATGGCCAACCGCCGCATCGCCTCACGCACCGCCTCAGCCTCGGTGCGATCCGCCTTGAGAAACTTCAGCCGTGCCGGCGTGGCATAGAACAGGTCGCGCACCTCCACGGCGGTCCCTTGTCCAAGAGCCGCGGGCCGTGCCGCCGATTTCTTGCCGGCATCGATGGTAATGCCCCAGGCGTGCGGCTCGCTTGCATGGCGCGTGGTGATCGTGAGCCGGGCTGCCGCGCCGATCGAAGGCAGTGCCTCGCCGCGAAACCCGAATGTGCGGATCGAAAGGAGATCGTCGCTGTCGAGCTTCGAGGTTGCGTGGCGCTCCACGGCGAGTTCGAGATCGGCATGGGTCATGCCCTCGCCATCGTCGGTGACGCGGATAAGCCGCCGCCCGCCGCCGTCCGTCAGCACATCGATCCGGCGCGCGCCGGCGTCGAGCGCATTCTCGACCAGCTCCTTCACGACGCTTGCCGGCCGTTCGACGACCTCACCGGCCGCGATGCGGTTAATGATGGCTTCGGACAGTTGGCGAACGGGCATGTCGGCGGGCCTGATCGAATCGGCCGGACTCTAGCGGCGCGGAGCGAGAGCCGCGAGGCTGCAGTCGAAGCTGCCCCCGCTATCCCTCTGCTAGTCCCAGGCCGGCTTGGTGCGCCGCAGGTTTTTGACAGTCGAGCGATGCTTCTTGGCCTCCAGCCTTTGGCGGCGCTCGGACTTCGGCACTTTCGTCAGGCGGCGCGGGGTCGGTCTAACTGCCGCCTGACGGATCATTTCAAACAACCGTTTGCGCGCATCCTCGCGGTTGCGTTCCTGGGTCCGGTGCTGCTGCGCGACAATCACGATGACGCCGTCCTTCGTCAGGCGCTTGCCTGCGAGGCGCATCAGCCGCACGGCGACATCGTTGGCCAATGAGGGCGAATGGCGAGCATCGAAACGAAGCTGAACCGCCGACGACACCTTGTTGACGTTCTGGCCACCCGGCCCGGATGCGCGGACGAAAGATTCCGCAAGCTCGGATTCATCGATGGAGATCGAATCAGTGATGTGGATCATGACGCCCGGCCATGACAATACATGGTCTACGAGCCCATCAGATACTTCTTCGCAAGCACCTTGCCCTCTTCAACCGCCGGCTGATCAAAGGGGTCCACGCCGAGCAGATGGGCGGCGATGATCGTCTCCAGCATGAAATGCATCATCAATTCGCCGAGCGCTTCCTCATCGAGCCGGCCAAGGTGAAACGTACGTACCGGACAGCCATTCCCGGCCAGCGTTTCGGCTGTGGCGCGTCCTTCCGCAGCAACCAGATCGCCAATGGTCTTGCCGCCCAAGCCAGGCTCTCCTGCAAGCTTTGCGAGCTCCCCGTCAATCCGAAGTCCCTGCTTCGCGCTGTCGACCGTAATGACGGTGAACTGCTTGTCGCGCGGCCCGCCGATGAACAGCTGCAGCTGGCTGTGTTGATCGACCGGCCCCAGCGCCGCAACAGGCGTCGTCCCCTTGCCGTTTTTGCCAAGGCTTTCGGCCCAGAGCTGCACGTACCAATGGGTGAACCGTTGCAAGCGATCGCAATAGGCCATCATGACGCTGATCGACTTGCCCTTGTCCTCGGCGAGTGCAACGGACAGCGCCGCACCGACCGCCGCCGGAACCTGTGCTGCAGGTTTTTTGGCCAGAACCGGGCCAAGCGCCAGGCCGGCTCCCGCGCGTACCGCCGCGACGTCGAGACCAAGCATCGCTGCCGGCAGCAGCCCGACATTGGTGAGGGCGGAATAGCGACCACCGACGCCGGGATCATGTTCGAGCATGGGAACGCGATATTTCCCGAGCAGATCGCGCAAGCCGTTTGCCTTGCCGGAGGTGGCCGGCTCGGTAATGCCGAGAAAGATGTCGGGGATCCGCGTCTGCAGCCCTGCCTCCCTGAGCGCCGACAGGACAGCGATGGTTTGCATCAAGGTCTCGGCCGTGCCGCCAGACTTGGAAATTGCGACAAAACGCGTGGTTGCGTGCGGGTACCTGGCAAGCAGCTTTGCAAAAGTGTCTGCATCGAGATTATCGATGAAGTGCAACCGGGGTGGCACACCTAACGCACTAATACCCGCAACGGCGTAACCGGCAAGCTGTGCCAAGGTCTGCCCACCCAGGCTCGAGCCTCCCGTCCCCAGGATGACTATGTCGGTTGCCCTGTCCGCGAGCTGGCGCGCGGTATCGCGGATGTTCTCGAGATCGCTGCGGGTTTCCGGCAAGCGCAGCAGCGGCAGGCTACGGTCGGCGTGGCGGGCGCGCAGCCAATCGAGCGCGGCCTCGGCCTGCGCCAGCGCAGCATCAAGCGCCCGTGCACTAATGCCGTGCGACCTGATGTGCTCTTCACGCGCACTCTCGATCGATTGGACGACGTTCATACTGGTATTTGCCTAGAGTCGCGCGGGAGGCGCAACGGCAGAGACCAACGCGACCGTTAATCCGTAGTTCCGCTCGACGTCAGGCCCTTCGGCCTCCCGGCAATCGTCACCAGCAGTCCCTTCCCGTACAACCGCTTGGCCACTCGCTTGGCATCCTCGATGGTCACCGCGTCGATCAGGGCGGATCGGCGCTGGATGTAGTCGATTCCGAGATCGTCGATCTGGATCTGCGTGAGCTGCGCTGCAATCTTACCCGAAGTGTCGAGCGACAGGGCATAGGAGCCCTTCAGGAATGACTTGGCTGCAGCAAGCTCATCGGGTGTCGGGCCTTCGTCGGCCATGCGCTTGATTTCCTGCTCGATCACCGCGAGGGCATCGGCGGTGCGATCGGCCTGGGTGGCGGTGCCACCGACCATCACAGCGGCGCGCTTGAACCAGACCAGGCTGTCCGAAACGCCATAGGCCAGACCGCGTTTTTCGCGCACCTCTCTATAGAGACGCGATGAAAAGCTGCCGCCGCCCAAAATGTGGTTCACGATGTAGGCGGCCATGAATTCGGGATCCTGTCGCGCGATGCCCTGTCCGCCGAAAGTGACCACGGCTTGCGGCACGTCAAGATTGATCACGATGCGCCGGCCAAGCCCGCTTGGCGTGACATTCGCAATCGGCTTGAGATCGTTCTTCGCGGGCAGCCGGGAGAATGCGCGATCGATCAGCATACCGGCAGTTTTGGCGTCTATATCGCCGACGATCGATACCTTCAGCTCATTGCGTGCGAACACGCGACGCACATAGTCGCGCAGATCCTGAGCGGCGATACGAGGCACCGTTTCGAGAGTGCCCTTGCTTTCGCGTCCATAGGGATGATCGGGAAAAGCCGTTTGCCACCACCGGCGGCTGGCAAGGTCGTTGGGATTGGTTGTGTCACGCTGCAATGTGGCCAGGAGCTGTCCCCGCACCCGCTCGATCGCATCGGCATCAAAACGCGGACTCGTCAGCGCCAAACCCAGCAAGCCGAATGCCTCGTCGCGATGCTCATTCAGCGCACGAAGCGTCCCATGGATGTAATCGCGTCCAACCTGGAAGCTGAGCTCAATAGCCTGTTTCTCCAGGCGCTCGTGATACGCCGCGCTGTCGAGTTCGCCCGCACCCTCATCGAGGAGGTCAGCCGCGAGATTGGCGGTTCCGGCCTTGTCGGCGTCGTCCTGGCTGGCGCCTCCATGAAAAGCGTAATTGAGCGTGACGAGGGGAACTGCTTTTTCCTGTACGAGCCAGGCTTCGATGCCG
>JBKPLN010000572.1:0-2942 GCA_046731635.1 Pseudomonadota bacterium
ATTCGACGGCGTGGCTTGTGCTTGGGTGGCCGACGGCACCTGCTATAGAATTCTGCCGAGCGATGGACAGGCATCCGTTGCTGTTTACCGCCGCCACGAAACTGCCCATTGCAATGGCTGGGCGAAAAATCATCCATGCGATGACTGACAGGGCGGAGTGCTGCAACTCCCGTGGGATCATCGAAATTAGCCGAACATTACGCTTGCGATTGCGTCTGGGTGAGCAGTTCGCCGCCGAACATGGCTTGAAACAACTTGGCGTGTTCGCGGTCTGCAAAACAGTACAGCGAGTACCACGCATCATCTTTGCGGACCGAACGACTTTTCGTCGTAATGCCCAACTTGGCGTGAAAGTCGCTCACCTTATCTAGTGTCTTGCCGCCGACGTTCTCTGCCAGCACCAAAATCTGATGCGGGTATTCGCGGTCAAGCAGTGTTCGTGGTGGCTGGCCTCTAGCGCGAGTCATCGCAGTATTTCGCCTAGCACACATTCGACAAATTTTTTGGCGGATTCGCTTAGGTGACCTTCGGTCTCTCCGCGTTCAATTACAGCCTTCGCGATTTCCTCGGTGACATCGCGTGACCACCCTTCGGCAATATTAAAAGCCACCACTCGCACTGGGTTGGAATATTCGCCCTTAATGATGTTACTGACGGTGGTCCACTCATCGGCTTCTAATTCGTCTGTTTCGAGAAAAGCACGGCCAAGTTTGCCAAAATCGTTGAGCACAATATGAACGGTGACATTGTCGGTTAGCTTAGGAGCAAGCGGCGGGGTCTGGGTACTCATGACGCAACACTCCACTTAAACAGCGGCTTAGAGTGTTCCGCCAAGACCGTGCCGTCAATCTGGGGAGAAACGCCGCGTTGCAAGGCCTTCTTATCGCGAATCGACTACTATCCTTGTTGAGCCAAATGACCCACTATGAAGGCAGACAAGACCGGAATGCTGTGGGGCGAAATTTCCCACACTTTATAGATATCGTCGTACCGCCTCGCGGTCTCGTAAACCAGCTGCACGCGATATACGAATTTCACTCTCGGCGCAGCATTCCACCACAGCGTGGTCAGTTCCGGCGCGGTGCCAATGGCAGTGTTATTCGGTGGTGGTTTGCCGATCCTGATGCAGCACGCGATTTCGCCAGTGAGTTCGGCGGAAATAGAACGTTCCATCGGTCGCCCGAGTTGCTGCCGGCGCTTTCGGATTTTTGATCTTCAACCACGCCTTTGATGGCCCGGACTTGTACGGCGCGTTGAGCTTCTTTGAGACGATGCCCTCAAGGCCAAGCTTGCAGACGGCTTTGAACATTTCCACGCCATCGCCTTCGGTGTGTTCGACGTACTGAATGCCGCGCCAGGTGCCGTTGTTCGCAGCCAAAACCTTTGGTGCGGTACCAAACACATGAACAGTGAAATAACTCACTGGAACCGTGGTGTGCCAAGGCTCGTTGAAGTGATGACCGCAGCAAGCGATTCGCCGCGTGCAGGAAGAAATGACAAGCTACCTAGGAGCTGACTATGGCGAACATCGGAGAGCCGATGCGCAGACATCATGTGATTCCGCTGGATCATCCGATACCGGTCACCACAGATCCGACCCCCTCCTCATTACCGGCAACAAAACCCGAGACGCAGCCCTCGGAGAGCCCAGAATTAGAGCCGGCGAAATAATTGGCTGGCGGATTTGGAGATTATGCAACGGACTTTTGCAGAGCGTGATCGTTCCTTACATTTGGCATCCCGGTGTATTCGATCGATCAAGCTCCAAACGGCTCGGATACTACAACTACAACCCTGGGTACCATGCATTCAGGCACAAAGAGCAGGCAGAGCGCGACGTGCCAATGCACGCCTTCAAGTCGCCTGTCGTTATCGGATCCGTCGCCATGTGGGGCGAAGTCATAGAACATCAACATGGCTGGCGGTCTGAGTATGCCGCCGTTCGGTCGATCATCAAAATTACTGGAGACATTGGCTTTCGGAGTAAGCATTGCTTGTTGTTAGAGCTGCGTGAAAAGTACCGTTGCACCGTAGTGACAGAACTATGAGCGTCGGGCGATTACTGCTTGACGACGATTCGGCTGACACGGATGAATGAAAGCGGGGCGCGTTTAGCGGCCAGCCGCGTGAATTAGGCACGCGAGACAACATCGGGAGCTCGAAGAACATCCTAACGGCCGAACTCATCCATTTGCAGGGGACACCCGTCTTGCCGGTTCAATTGCGCGCAAGCTAAATCGAGAAGTTGCGGCATTGGCCTTGCAGCAAACCGACCTAACAAAGTCGACTCGAATTTGGGTCATAAGCGGACATCGTTAAGCAGCGTACAACTCCCCGTGCAGCTAGGCACGCGCACCCCTACAACCCCCTAGGCAGGCTGTCGCGTTTGGCGACAGGCGGCGGGAAGAGCCTCATGTTCCTTGGCAGCGTACATATTGCCGAAAAGGCGAGCGTGTCGATCGCGGGCATACCGTAAATGGGTATCGCCATGGGTAAGCGATGCGTCGCGCATTTCGATGCTGTTACGCTTGCGAAAATCAATGATGTTTGTATCCTCCATTGCACTTTCGCCGGCCTGTCTGTCAGCACGGTCGATCACTGGCGCGCATTTTGTTTGCCAGGCCTCGATAGACCGGGGTGTACGCCGGCATAGGCCGCGATAATCGGCATCGGCAGAAAATTCAGGTCCTGTCTCAGCACACGCGGCGGCGCTGAAAAGTTGACCACTCTGCCACACCGCTCGCCGCTCATACGATGCCCCCGCTTTGCCGTCTGGGCGGGTCGCTGGAACTATTTCATGGGTTCGGAATTGCACGTTCTGGAAACGAGGGACGGGCCGATCATTGCGCTTGCGTTGAGCAAGGAGGGCAAGCCTATGAAACCCTTGATGCCCGCTGCAGTGCTCATAGCCTTGAGCACGGTTGCACTCGCGAACCCCACCC